>CAZOXS010000428.1:0-13683 GCA_964583785.1 uncultured Victivallales bacterium | reverse complement strand
CTGGTTGACGGGTTGAATGCCTGGATGGATGCCAAGGGGTATGCGTCGGTGGAGGATTTCCGCGGCAAGCTGAGCCAGCAGGGCTTCGAGGGCGATCCGGTGATGTTCGAGCGGGCGCAATATCTCGATTTCCTGATGTCGCGCCAGCGCTGGGTCAAGGCATAACCGGTCCGGGCGATCAATGGCGGGTCTGTTGCGAATTACGGGTGGCGGTCTTTGCGGTCGGCGCCTGCGGGTGCCGCCTGGCGACAACGTCAGGCCGACGCAGGACCGTGTAAGGGAGGCGTTGTTCTCCTCGCTGCAGACCGTCATCGAAGGGGCCGCCTTCCTGGATTTGTTTGCCGGATCGGGCGCTGTTGGTCTCGAGGCCTCGAGCCGCGGGGCGGGGCGTGTCTGCTGGGTTGAGCAGGATCGTCGCGTGTTCACGACGTTGAAAGACAATGTGGGGACGCTGTTGGATAGCAGGGCGGCAGGGGAATGCCGTTGCCAGGATGTATTCGCGTTTTGCCGCGGATGGCGGGGTGAGCGCGGTTTTGACGTGATTTTCGCGGATCCGCCTTATGCGTTGCGCGATGGGGTGGCGGGGTTGGCGGGCAAGCTGCTGGAGTTGCTGGCCGGGGGGCGGCATCCGCTGGTGGCACCCGGCGGTCTGCTGGTGCTGGAACAGGGTGCCAGGGAGCCGGTGCCGGTGGCGGCAGGGTGGGAATTGGTACGAGAGCGGGAATACGGGCGGACCTGCCTGAGGACGTTCCGGGAAAAGGAGACGGCAGCATGACGCGTCTGGCGATTTATGCGGGTACATTTGATCCGCTGACGTTCGGGCATCTGGATCTGGTCACCCGTTGCTCCGAGATATTCGGGAACCTGATTGTCGCGGTTTCGGCCGACACGATGAAAAAGACCTTGTTCAGTGCCGATGAGCGGGCGGGCATGATCCGCGAGGTCGTCGAGCGCATGGGGCTAGCCAATGTGACGGTCGAGATCTTCGACGGGTTGCTGATCAATTATGCAAGGGCCAAGTCGGTACGCGTGCTGATTCGCGGGTTGCGGGCCTATTCTGATTTCGAGTATGAGTTCCAGATGGCGTTGACCAACCGCAAGCTGGCGCCGGAGATCGAGACCTTGTTCATGATGCCCAAGGAGAACCATAGCTACGTCAGTTCCAGCACGGTCAAGGAAGTGGCCGGACTGGGCGGAAGGACGGCGGATTTCGTGCCGCCAGCCGTGCAGTGGGCATTGGCGCGCAAGTTCGGTCAGCCCGTCGCGAGTGAACCGGCGACGATTTCCACGGAGGACAGCGATGAAAATCAACCTGAATGATGTGACGCCGGAAGGCATCATCGTGGAAGGGGATCTTTCGCCGGATATCCTGGAGATCACCGAGCATGACCCTGTGCGGTGCGATGGCCCGATCCATTACCGGCTGCGGGTGGTCGTGGTCACGGACGAGCTGTTGGTGGACGGGACCCTGCAGGCACCGCTGTGGTTGCGCTGCCGCCGTTGTGATTGCGCGTTCAGCGGTTTACTCGGCAATCTGGCCTATCATTATGACCAATCGGTACTTTCAGCACCTGAATATGTAGACTTGACCGACGATATACGTGAGGCTATTATCCTCGCCTTTCCGTCGTATCCGATCTGCGATCCGGCGTGCAAGGGGTTGTGCCCGCAATGCGGTGCGAACTGGAATGAGACGACGTGTGAATGCAAGCCGCCCGCAGATAATCGCTGGGCGGCTTTAGGCGGTTTATAGAAAAAGGAGAGTGCGTTATGGCAGTGCCAAAAAGAAAATCGTCCAAGCGGAAGTGCCGGGCCCGCAAGGCTTCGCATGCATCGGTCATACGGGTAGGTCAGGCGTGTCCCGAGTGCAGCGCCCCGAAGCAGCCGCACCGGGTGTGCCCGTCCTGCGGTCAGTATCGCGGTGTGCAGGTGCTCACCGTTGAATCGGACTAATCCGGGTTGATGATGCGAATAGCTGTTGATGCCATGGGTGGCGATTACGCGCCGCGCGAGGTCGTTGCCGGTGCCGTACTGGCTGCGGCGCTTGATAGCGTCCGGACGCTTTACCTTGTCGGTAACGAGTCGGCGATACGCGCGGAGCTGGCCAATCTCGGCCCGATTTCCCCGAAAATCCAGATCCGCCACGCTTCCGAAGCGGTGGAGATGGGGGAGGCCCCGGCGTTGGCGGTCCGGCGCAAGAAGGACTCCTCGATTGGCCGTGCCATGGAAATGGTCAAGGCCGGTGAGGCGGATGCCGTCATGTCGGCGGGTAATACGGGGGCGGCGGTTGCCGCCAGCACATTGAAGCTGCGCACGCTTACCGGTGTTGACCGGCCGGCGATTGCAACGGTGATGCCGACGCAGAAGCACCCGGTGGTGCTCGTGGATGCCGGCGCGAATCTCGATTGCACGCCGCAACAACTGGTTCAGTTCGCCATGATGGGCAGCGTTTACTCGCGGGCCATCCTCGGGCGGGAGCGGCCGGTGGTCGGATTGCTGAGCATCGGTGGCGAGGATACCAAGGGTAACGATGTGACCAAGAAAACGTTTGCCGCCTTGCAGAAGTCGCCGCTGAACTTCCGCGGGAACGTCGAGGGCCGCGATATTTTCGAGGGAGACACGGACGTGGTTGTGTGCGATGGCTTCGTCGGTAATATCGTCCTGAAGACATCCGAGAGCACGGCCACGGCGGTGACTTCCTGGCTCAAGCGCGAGCTGACGGCGAACTGGATCCGCAAGAGTGCCTGCCTGCTGTTGCGCGGGGCGTTTAAATCCTTGAAACAGCAGTTGGATCCGGAATCCTACGGCGGGGCACCGCTGCTGGGTGTCAACGGGGTTTGCATCATCGCGCACGGGCGCTCGTCGCGGCATGCGGTCTATCACGCGATCCGCGTGGCGGCCGAGTCTGTGCAGTGCCACGTCAACGAGGATATTGTAAATGGGATCGCGAGTCTGGAGAGCATAACATGATTGACGACCGAGAAAAGACACCGATGGTGATGATTGCCGGTACGGGTGCGTACCTGCCCGAGCGTATTCTGACGAATGCCGAACTGGAAAAGATGGTCGATACCAGCGACGAGTGGATCGTGACCCGCACGGGTGTGCGTGAGCGTCATATCGCCCGCCCGGATGAGGCGACGTCAGACATGTCGATCCCCGCCGCGAAGCAGGCACTTGAGGACGCGGGTGTGGCGTCGGCTGACGTGGACCTGATCATTGTCGGGACCGTGACGCCGGATATGATTTTCCCCAACACCGCCTGTCTGGTGCAGCGTGCCATTGGCGCGACCAAGGCGCTGTGTTTTGATCTTTCCGCCGCCTGCTCCGGTTTTCTCTACAGCCTGGAAACCGCGCGCGGTCTGCTGCTCAGCGGCCTGTATGAGACGGCCCTGGTGATCGGTGCCGACAAGATGAGCGCGGTGACCGACTGGGAGGACCGCGGCACCTGCATCCTCTTCGGCGATGGTGCCGGTGCGGTGGTGCTGAAGAAGACCTTCACGCATCGCGGTATCATGGCGACCTCCACCGGTGCCGATGGCTCGCTGGGCGACCTGCTGACGATTCCGGCTGGCGGCAGCCGCTGCCCCGCCAGCCAGGAGTCGGTGGCGCAGCACCAGCATGTTGTCAAGATGGCAGGCAACAATGTTTTCAAGCATGCCGTGCGCTGCATGACCGAAGCCGGGCGCGAGGCGCTGGAAAAGGCGGGCCTGACGATTGACGATATCGACTGGGTGATCCCGCATCAGGCCAACATGCGCATCGTGCAGGCCATCTCGGACCGGGTGGGCATCCCGATGGAACGTTTTATTGTGAATCTGGACCGTCTCGGCAACACGACAGCGGCGACCGTGCCGCTGGCACTGGACGAGGGCGTCCGTGACGGGCGCATCAAGCGCGGTGACGTGCTGCTGGCCATTGTGTTCGGCGGCGGGTTCACCTGGGGCGCGACGGTGTTGGAATATTAAGTGTGTGCATTTAAGTGCGAAAGCAACGTAGGACAGGCGCCTCGCCTGTCCAGCCGAGCATAAGCGCCGTTGGCAGCCGGGCGACTTATGCTCGGCGGTCGGGCAAGGTGCCACGACCTACATGCTGATGCTCGGGAACAGGCGCGGAGAGAGCGTTGGAAGCGGGTCGGTTAAGGGTATACGGGTAAGGGTGCGTGTATTATGAGTAAGACGGCGATTGTTTTTGCCGGGCAGGGTGCCCAGTTTGCGGGGATGGGGAAGGATCTGGCCGAGGCGTTCCCGGTGTGTCGCGACCTGTATGTGCAGGCCGACGAGGTGCTGGGCTACAGTCTCTCGACGCTCTGCTTCGAGGGTCCGATCGAGGAATTGACGAAGTCGAACCATTGCCAGCCGGCGATTTTCGTAACCAGTGTGGCCTGTTACCGAGCGCTACAGTCGCTGGTGCCGGGGCTGGATGTGGCGATGATGGCGGGCCTGAGCCTGGGTGAGTGGTCGGCGCTGCACGCGGCCGGTGCCATGTCGTTCGAGGATACGCTGCGCGTGCTGCAGGTGCGTGGCGCGGCGATGCAGGCGGCCTGCGATGAGCGCGAAGGCGGCATGCTGAGCGTGATCGGGCTGGCGGCGGATGCGTTGCAGCAGATTTGCGAGAAGACCGGCGTCGAGATGGCTAATCTGAACTCCGCGGAGCAGACCGTGCTTTCCGGACCGCGCGAGGGGATCGCGCAGGCAGAAGGGCTGGCGAAGGAACTGGGTGCCAAGCGGGCGATCGTGCTGGGGGTGGCCGGTGCGTTTCATTCGTCGCTGATGGCGTCGGCCACGCCGAAGCTGGAGGCTGTGCTGGCGGATGCGCAGATCCAGCCGTTGCAGGTGCCGGTCGTGGCCAATGTAACCGGCAAGCCGCACGGGACGCCGGACGAGATCCGCCGTGCGATGCTGGCCCAGGTGACCGGTTCGGTCCATTGGTACGAAGGCATCGATGCGATGACGGCGGCCGGTGTGACGCGCTTTATCGAGTGTGGCCCGGGCAAGGTACTCAGCGGCCTGATCAAGCGCATTGCCGGCGATGCGCAACTTTGCAATGTGCAGGACAAGACGACGCTCGAGGCGGCGGTTGCCGCTTGTGCTTCCAATTAGTCGGGGCCTCGGGATTGAGCAATATGCAGGAGTGAAACTTGTTGTAGCTACGCTCGCCAGAGCGTGGACGGAATGCGCGAGCGGCTTGGGTGGGCCATCCGCGTTCTGGCGAATGCAGCTACAAGGCATGAAGTTACAGGTGGAATAAATATTGGAGATGAGATCATGAGTGAATTGACAGGAAAGACAGCGATGGTGACCGGGGCGGCCCGGGGGATTGGCCGGGTCATTGCCGAGGAACTGGCGCGCCACGGCGCGAATGTGGCGTTGTGCGATCTGAAAGCCGAATGGCTGGCCGAAACGGCCGCGGCCGTCGAGGCGCTGGGGACGAAGGCGCTCTGCCTGGCGGTCAACGTCAGCAGCGGCGATGAGGTAAACCAGGCGGTTGATGCGGCCGTGGCGGCCTTCGGCGGGGTCGATATCCTGGTCAACAATGCGGGCATCACGAAGGATGGCCTGCTGATACGCATGACCGAGGAGGACTGGGACGCGGTCCTGGACGTGAACCTGAAGGGTACGTTCCTCTTCACCAAGGCGGTGGCGCGTCCGATGATGAAAAGCCGGCAGGGCGTGATCGTCAACATTGCCTCGATTATTGGCTTGATTGGCAATGCCGGCCAGTGTAATTATGCCGCTTCGAAGGCCGGGGTGATCGCGCTGACCAAGTCGTCCGCGCGCGAACTGGCGGCGCGGAATATCCGGGTCAATGCCATTGCGCCCGGGTTTATCGAATCGAAGATGACGGAGATTCTGCCTGAGGAAGTCAAGCAGAAGATGCTGGACCAGATACCGATGAAACGGTTTGGCGGGCCGGCAGATGTGGCGAAGGCCGTTTTGTTCCTGGCAACCGATGCGTCCGCGTATATCACGGGGCAGGTGCTGTCGGTGAACGGCGGGATGTTTATGTAGTGGTGAACCTTCCCGGTCGGAAGGTTCGAAAGGAAAACGAAGAAGGAGAGAGACATGGCACTGGAAGACAAAGTCAAGGATATCATCGTGGAGCAGCTCGGCGTGAACGCGGATCAGGTAACATCGACCGCCTCGTTCATCGAGGATCTGGGCGCGGACTCGCTGGATACGGTCGAGCTGGTCATGGCGTTCGAAGAGGAATTCGGCGCGGACATCCCGGACGAGGACGCCGAGAAGCTGACCACGGTCGGTGCGGTTGTCAGCTACATGAAGGAAAAAGGAATCGAGGGGTAATCACCTTGGTTCGAGCCTTGCAAACCGGAGGGAATACATTCCCTCCGGTTTATGGGTAAGACGCCCCTCGGGGCTCCGCGCGAAAACGCGGGTGGTAACGGTTCCGGAGGATGCAGATGTGAGTTGTAGCCCTGTCGCGCCGCGACTGAGGCAGCGGGGACGCGCGCGGTTACGCAAATCACCGTGCTTTCGCCAACCAACCATTCGGTTGCAACGCGTAAGCCGCACTCGCGGCGCGAGTGGGCTACAGATGGACAGATCGGTGAATCGAGGAGATTAAGGCGAAGGAATAGGGCGAAAGATTAGGGGCGGGATGCATTTTACCTAATCTTTAGCCCTAATCTGGATTGAGCATAGAGTGAAAATAAATTGAAGTCATAGGCGAAACAGGAGCAGGCAATGCAGAAGAGAAGAGTAGTCGTAACAGGAATCGGCGTGATCAGTCCCATCGGATCCACGCTCGATGCATTCCAGGATGGCCTGCGCAACGGGCGCTGCGGAATCCGGCGTATTCAGGGTTTTGACCCCGCCGCGTTCGACGCGCAGATCGCCGGCGAGGTCACGGATTTTGATATTGATGCGTTTATTCCCAAGAAGGAACAGCGCCGCATGGACCGGTTCTGTCATTTCGGTCTGGGCGCCGCCAAGATGGCGATGGCTGACGCTGCGTTTGACCGCGACAAGGAAGATCCGACCCTGATGGGCTGCATTGTCGGCTCCGGCATCGGCGGGCTGGGCACACTGGAAGTCCAGCACTCGATCCTGCTGGAAAAAGGGCCGGGCCGCTGCTCGCCGTTCATGATTCCCCAGATGATCGTCAATATGGCTTCGGGGCTGATTGCGATTGATCACAACCTCAAGGGCCCCAATTTCTGTGTGGTGTCTGCCTGTGCGACAGCCGCGCATGCGATGGGAGATGCGCTGCATGTGATCGAGCGCGGCGAGGCGGATGTGATGCTTGCTGGCGGGGCTGAGGCTGCCGTGACGCCGCTGGGTATTGCGGGCTTTGCCGCCATGAGGGCACTGAGCACCCGTAATGACGATCCGGCGACGGCCAGCCGTCCGTTCGACAAGGAGCGCGACGGGTTCGTGATGGGCGAGGGTGCGGCCGTACTGGTGATGGAGGAGTATGAGCACGCCAAGGCGCGCGGGGCGAACATCTATTGCGAGGTTGCGGGCTTCGGCCAGACCTGTGATGCCCACCACATGACCGCGCCGATGGAAACCGGCGAGGGCGCGACCCGGGCCATGTTGATGGCACTGAAGACCGCCGGACGTCGAGCCGACGAGGTTAACTACATCAATGCGCATGGCACAAGTACGCCGCTGAACGACAAGATCGAGACGCGTGCCATCAAGGGGGCGCTTGGCGACCATGCCGCCAAGGTCATGATCAGTTCGACTAAGGGGATGACCGGGCATCTGCTCGGCGCGGCGGCGGGTGTCGAGGCGGCGGTCTGCGCACTGGCGATCAAGTACGGCTTCGTGCCGCCGACCATCAACCAGATCAATCCCGATCCGGAGTGCGATCTGGATTATGTGGCCAACACGGCGCGCGAGGCGGTGGTGGATGTAGCGCTGAATAATTCACTTGGCTTCGGTGGCCACAACGCCTGCGTCTGCATGACGCGGGTGTAGTGCCGCTGGTGAGAGTAGAATCTGATAAACGCCGCCTTCCGCGCAAACGGATGGCGGCGTTTTTTTCGGAGGACGCGGAGCGTGAGCAAAACGTAGGACAGGCGCCCTCGCCTGTCCAGCCGAGCATAAGTGCTGTTGGCAACAGGGCGACTTATGCTCTGCAGGTCGGGCGAGGCACCACGACCTACATGCTGATGCACGGAATCTGGAGGGGTGTATTGAACGCAAACGTGAAACGCGGCCGACGGTGGATAAGCCGGTGGAGGGGTGGCCTTGCCGTGGTGCTGATTGCGCTCGGCGCGTTGGTCGTCAGTCTGGCAACCATTCCCCTGCTGCGCGCGACCGAGGAGTCCACGGTGGATATCCGCATGCGCTGGCGGTTGCGGCTTTTGCCTGCCGCCCTGCGCGAGGATACGCGTGAGCTCGTGCTGCTGGCGATCGACGAGAAGACCGAGGCGCAGGCCGGCCGTTTCGGGGCGGGGCGCTGGCTCTCGCGCCAGCCCTTTCTTGATCAGCTCCGCTTTCTGCAGACCTACTGCCGCCCGAGTGTGCTGGCCTACGACATCATCCTCAAGGAAATGGCTGGCGATAGCGCGGCTCCAGCCGGTGTGCCGCAATCCTTGACGTCCGCGATCGAATCCTTGACCGCCTTGATGACCACCGGCGGACGCGAGGGGCTGCCATCAACCGTCCTTCAGTCCCTCAGCATACTGGTGCTGCAGCAGGCCAACCGGATGCTGACCCACATGCTCGCCGAGATTCAGGAGAATGGGGTATTCCAGGTGTTGCTGGGCTGCAACCTGCGCGGCGGCTGGGCTGACCCGCAAACCGTGCGCATACCCTATTGGTCGGAAAGCGACCCAGCGCCGCCGGGCCCGTTCGACTACATGATGTTCCTGGCGATTCCTGATGGCGACATCCATTTCCCGGATCCCGAGGCGCGCGAGGCCTACGGCTATGCGCCCAATGGCGGCCTGCCGACACGCGACTTCCTTGACTACTCCCTGCCGGGGGTGCTGAACATCCCGCGTGATGCTGATGGTGTCGTGCGCCGCGCCCCGCTGGTCTTGGGAATTGAAGACCGTGCGTCGATCCACGCGCCGCCGCGCCGTTGTTTTGTGCCCACCTTCGCCCTGCTTTCCGTGCTTCTGCACTATGGCGTGGAGCAGTTTCCGCTGCCGCCCGGTACACTGACGGTTGAATTCGGCAAGGCGATCACCATGCGTCTGCCGGATCGCGTTGTGCGCATCCCGATCGATGCGCTTGGCCAGATGCGCCTGAACTATCGTTGGGATTTTGATGATTTTGCCGCCCTGAGCTTCAGCGAGACGGCTCCGGCCTACGAGGGAACCACACCGGAGATGCGCCTAGCACTGGCGCGAGAGGTTGCCCCGCCGATCCGGGGACGTCTGGCCGTTGTTGGTGTCACCACCACCGGGGTCGACGTTGGTCCGACCCCTGTGGCGCCGAACATCCCGCTGGTGTACGCCCAGCTCACCGCGATGAATACCATCCTGAACCGGGCCTTCCTGCAGACGCTTACCCCCTGGCAGATGACGGTGCTGATGGCGCTGTGCGTCAGCGCATTCATCGCGCTCGCGCTGGCGGTGCGCACCGTGCGTGTGGCCGGGGCGCTGCTGCTGACCCTGCTGGGCTACTGGATCGCCACCTATGGCGCGATCCATTACGATCTGGCGATCCTGCCCGTGGTGCCGCCGACCGTCTTTTTCCTGGGGGGCTCCTTCGGACTGCTGACCTTCCGTTACCTTACCGAGTCGCGCGAACGCCGCAAGATCCGCGGTATGTTCTCAACCATGGTTTCCGACCGGGTACTTGAATGGCTCGAGGACCATCCTGAAAGCTTTTCCCTCGCTGGTCATACCACCCCGGCCACAGTCATGTTCTCCGACATCGCCGATTTTACCGCGCTGAGCGAACATCTTGAGCCCGAACGCCTGATCCGGCTGCTGAATCTGTATCTCACGCCGGTTACCGACGTTATTCTAGCCGATCGCGGTTATCTCGATAAATACGTCGGCGATAGCGTCATGGCTGTCTGGGGGGCCCCGTACTACGATGACCAGCATGCCTACCGGGCCTGCCGGTCCGCGCTGGCGCAGCAGCACCTGCTCAATCGCCTGAACGATCGTATCGAATCCGAATTCGGCATTCGGTTGCGGGTGCGCATGGGCATCAATTCCGGCGAGGTCACGGCCGGTAACATGGGGTCCGAGCGCAAATTCCAGTACACGGTCATCGGCGATGCCGTCAACCTTGCCTCCCGGATCGAGCCGATCAATCGCGACGTCGACAGCCGGATCCTGATCGGCGAGGTCACTCAGGCGCTGATCGCGGATCGGCTGGTGACACGCGAACTGGGACGTTTCGTGGTGGCTGGCCGTGAACAGGCCGTCACGGTCTACGAGCTCATCGGCGAGCCGGATGAGATCGATTCTGAAAGTCGGGCGCGTTACCGGCAATACGAGGATGCCCTGGCGGCCTTCTGCCGGCGGGAATGGGAAGACGCCCGGCAAACGCTCGAAAGCATACTGGCGGGGGTTGAAGACGGGCCTTCGCGTTGGCTGCTCGGGCGGGTGAATGAATACCAGGCCACCCCGCCCCCGCCCGACTGGGACGGTGCCTACTGGCGCACTGCGAAAGGTTGACCCTTCAGGCCCCCTAATGGAAACCCTTAGGAAAAAAATGTTGACTTGCTGTTTCCGTCTGTGCGATACTACTGACAGCGTGAGAAAGAAGTAGATAGCATCAGCGAGTCTACCCGGTTTGTTACAGGGAAATGGTAAGGTTCACGTAGTTGAGTTTCAAAGGTATTCAATCGATGAAACACGAAAGACGAGGTGACGCAATGAGAGTAGTCAAGACAGTGGTCATGCTGGTGGGATTGACGGGTTGGGCCTTATCGGGGTATGCCGCCACGAATTTGCCGTTTTCGGCCGATTTTGATACCTTGACGGTAGGCCAGGCCCTTCCGAATGATGCTGCCTGGGATTACGGGATCGCACCAACCGGGGTGAGCGGGACTCCCGACGGTTCGACCCGCGCCATTTATGCGGCGGATGGGGTAACGTTGAGCATTGCAAATGGGGGGCCGGCGAACTCGAACGTCTGGTGGAGCGGGTATGCCAAAGTAAGGGCGCACGCGACGCCACCGACCGGTACTGAAACGGCCGCTGCTGCCTTTTACGTCAGTACGGCTGGCGAGCTGTGGGCTTTCTCCAGCAACGCCTATGTCGAGGTTGTCGCTTCAGGCGTTCCAACCAGCGGTTGGGTCGGTTTTGCCGTTCATCTCGATTATGCCAATGAATTATGGGATCTGTACACCACTTACACACCGGGCGACCCGCTAGTGAAAAGAAATGGAAACCCACTCCTGTTCAATACAAATTTCTTTAACTCGGGCGAATTCAGTTCGGCGGATGTCAGTGGCGAGACCTATCTCGACGCGATTGCTGTGTCACGGTCTAGTCAAGCGATTGTCGATGCGACCGCATCACCGGCGAATGTTCAGGTCAGCAGCTCAGTTCAACTTACGCTGGATGATGTTTACAGCGGATTGCTCCTACAATACTTTGGTGGAACCGGAACGCTAAATGGTCCATTTGGCGAGGCTCTGGCAGGGCTGCTTCTCCGAGACGATGAGGTTGGTATCTTTGATCCTACGCAAAATCCACCTTGGGTCATGGCTTCGTACGAAGGTGCTTACCAATGGAGTACAAACATTACGTTTACGAACACCACGGCAATTTATATCAAGCTGAATCCCGCCAATACGGCAGAACGACCGAATTCATTCGTAGCCAATTACGGTACGCCAACTTCGCATGCAACCGGTGTGCCCACAACCATATACGGCACGAACTCGACCGGAGGCGCCGGGTGGAACCTGGTTGCGGTACCAGGGACAGCGCAAGCCGTGACTATTAGCGACTTGACTCCGGTTGGTGCGCAGACCGGCGATCGGATTTATATCCGCACTGGCGGACGCTGGAGCACACCGTTTTATTACAGTGGCACGGGCTGGATTACGATGAGCGGGCGCGCGGCCGATAACACGCTGGTTCCGAGAAGTCCCTTCTGGTATCGGCGAAATGCGGCTGGTACGACTACTTGGAACAGCGACGATCTACCTTAGAGCTGAAAAAAAACGGGAGAAAGACAATGAACACGAAAAATGATAAATCGCGTCAGTTCCCCAGGTTTATGATCACGGTGTTTGCTGCGCTGGCGACTGCCAGTGTCATGGCAGCAGATTCCCCGCTGGCAGATAGCTGGGAGGTTAACGAGAGCAGCACGCCCGCTAGCGTTACGGTCACTCAAGATGGTGCGCGCGCGGTCACCATTGAGTTTCCCGTACCAAACCCCCTTAATGGCGATCTGAGGTGCGATCTGTTGGTCGGTGGGGCTGACCCTTCGAGTCTGTTTAATGGCGACTTGTCGGAATACAGCGGGATTCAGTTCAGGTACACCGGCGATGTTGCGTTCAGCGGCCAGATTGAGTTGTATATCTACCAACGGTTTTCATTTTTCAATCGCAAATGGACGCACGCGAAAATAGCCACCTTGGGCGTGCCATTTGAATGGACGGTTCGAAAAATTCCATTCGATATCGACAAGGGGTGGATCAAAACGGGATACGCTGCGGATCCCTTGGTTGCTTGGAACAGTGATATCAGTGATGTACATGCCCTGTTTCTCAGGATTGTCCCCACGGGCGCGACGCAAGCGCAGACGTTCAGCATCAGCGATTTGCAATTGATCGGGAAGGGCGATGGGTCGATTAGCGAACCGGCCTCTCTCTCCCCCTTGCAGGCTTATTTTGGTGTAAGCAGTGCAGAGGAACTGACTGCGGATATGCTCAAGCAGGATAGTGATAGGGATGGCATGAGCGATTACCATGAACTGCTGGCCGGTCTCAATCCGTACGATGCGTCGTCTGTACTCGCCGCACAAGTTGCAAAAGCGGCTACCGCGAATACGATCTCGTGGCAAGGTGTTCTCGGTGGTAAATACGGGGTTATGCGTTCGAATAATCTCCTGGAAGGATTCCGGTTAATCGCTGCCGATAAGGTCTGTGGCTATACGGGCGAATTAATGACATTCGAGGATACCGCTCCGGTTGAGGGCGAGCCCAACTACTATAAGATCGTAAAATACTAGCAGCCAGCACAAATGCATGGTAAACAAGAAGGAGAATGGCAATGAAAACTAAAATTTCGTTCGCAGGTGGACTAATCACACTTTCGCTATTGGCGACGGCTGTTCAAGCCGCCCCGATGCTTTACAATTGGCAGGATGGGTCGGTAGAACGTCCATTCGCCGACTGGACATCTGTTGATGCTATAAACGGGGGTGCGGGCACCGCTACTCCGGGTGCTGGCGCGTCGCTGACAATCACTCCCGGTCCTCTTGGTGTTGGTGATATTCGGCAGGATGATATATATACTACCAACCTTGGCTTGCTGGGTGGTGCCACGCCCGCTGATATGACTTCATACGGTGCCAGCGGTACGGAAATTGCGGGGATGCGATTTGATTTCTATGCTGGCGCAGACGGCGCAGGGCACGGAGCTCCCGACGGGCTTTGGTTCTATTTCCAGACCACGGATTCGGAAAGGTGGTATTATGAGATCGACACCGGTTATATTAATGATGGCTGGAATACGTATGACGTGAGTTTTGACTGGGGTGCAGACCGTTATGGCAGTTTAAACTGGTTTGG
>CAZOXS010000427.1:0-2802 GCA_964583785.1 uncultured Victivallales bacterium | reverse complement strand
GGCAACTACGGCGGTGCCTGGCAGGACCAGCAGAAGGAGTTCGACGCCTTCCCCGGCGCGATCCTGATGACCACCAACTGCATCCAGAAGCCGCGCGAGACCTACAAGGCGCGCATCTTCACGACCGGGCTGGTGGCCTGGCCGGGTGTCACGCATGTGCCCAACGGCGACTTCGCGCCGGTGATCGCGGCCGCGCAGGCGGCACCGGGCTTTGCGGAAGACGGACCGGATGACACCATCCTGGTCGGCTTCGGCCACCATGCCGTACTGGGCGTGGCCGACAAGGTCATCGAGGCGGTCAAGGCCGGTCAGATCCGGCACTTCTTCCTCATCGGCGGCTGCGACGGGGCCAAGTCCGGGCGCAACTACTACACCGAGCTGGCCGAGCAGGTCCCGCAGGACTGCGTGATCCTGACGCTGGCGTGCGGCAAGTTCCGCTTCAACAAGCTGCCCTTCGGCGACATTGGCGGCATCCCTCGCCTGCTGGATGTGGGACAGTGCAACGACGCCTACTCGGCGGTGCAGATCGCCGTGGCGCTGGCGAATGCCTTCGGCACGGATGTCAACAGCCTGCCGCTGTCGCTGATCCTCTCGTGGTACGAGCAGAAAGCCGTCTGCATCCTGCTGACGCTGCTGCACCTCGGGATCCGCAACATCCGGATCGGGCCGAGTCTGCCCGCGTTCGTGACGCCGGCAGTGCTGCAGGTCCTGGTGGACAACTTCAACATCATGCCCATCAGCACCCCGGAAGCCGACCTCAAGGCGATCCTGGGCTAAAATACACCACAACACAAGAGGCCCCTGCTTCCGTCCGGAAGCAGGGGCTTTTTGTTAGTATTCCCTTTACTCGGCAATTTTCAGCAATTCGGGCAAGAAACGGATTGACTTGGCGAGGCGGTCTTGATAGCTTCAATCGGCCATAGGCACAACAGAACGCGAGTTCGAGCCGGATGCGAATTGCTTTCGCGGCCGTTTGGAAGCGCATACGCACAACTGCCACCAAACGCTTTTATTCCTACGGATTCCCCGTTTGAACGACTGCAAGCAACATAAACAAGGAGGATAAAGAATGAGTGCACCTACAACGAACAAGAAACTGATCGCCTGGGTGGAAGAGATTGCCGCCATGACGACACCGGACCAGATCGTCTGGTGCGACGGGTCCAAGGCGGAATACGACCGTCTGATGGCCGAAATGGTGGCCTCCGGCGCGGCCATCAAACTGAACGAGAAGATTCGCCCGAACAGCTTCGCCTTCAACTCCGATCCGTCGGACGTCGCCCGCGTGGAAGGTCGTACCTACATCGCCTCGCGCAAGCAGGAAGATGCAGGCCCGACCAACAACTGGATTGATCCGGTCGAATTAAAGGCAACGATGCGCGAACTCTTCAAGGGCTGCATGAAGGGCCGTACGATGTACGTGATCCCCTTCTCCATGGGTCCGATCGGCTCGCCCATAGCCAGGAATGCCATCGAGATCACCGACTCTGGATATGTCGTCTGCAACATGCATATCATGACGCGCGTGAGCACGGAAGTGCTGCGGCTCATCGAGAAGACCGATGAGTTCATCCCCTGCCTGCACTCCGTGGGAGCCCCGCTGGCGCCGGGGCAGAAGGACCGACGCTGGCCCTGCGCGCCGCTGGATAAGAAGTACATCGCGCACTTCCCGGAAGAGAACCTGATCTGGTCGTACGGTTCCGGTTACGGTGGCAACGCGCTGCTGGGCAAGAAATGCCTGGCCCTGCGTATCGCCTCGGCCATGGCCGCACGCGAGGGTTGGATGGCCGAGCACATGCTCATCCTGCGCTTCACCAACCCCGAAGGTAAGAAATTCCACATCGCGGCAGCCTTTCCGAGCGCCTGCGGCAAGACCAATCTGGCCATGCTCCAGTCCAGGGTGCCCGGCTGGAAGGTGGAAACGATCGGCGACGACATTGCCTGGATGAAACCCGGCAAGGATGGACGCCTCTACGCCATCAACCCGGAGGCCGGCTTCTTCGGCGTTGCCCCCGGTACCGCCCAGGGCTCCAACCCCATGGCACTTGCCAGCATCAAGGAAAACGCGATCTTCACGAATGTGGTGGTCACGGCTGACGGCGATGTGTGGTGGGAAGACATGGGTTATGACTGCCCCGGCGGCGGTGGTACGGATTGGCTGAACCGCCCTTGGAAGCAGGGCATGAAGGACGCGGACGGCAACAAGATCAAGGGTGCGCATCCCAACAGCCGCTTTACCGCGCCTGCCGCGCAGTGCCCGGTAATCTGCGAAGACTGGGAGAACCCCGCCGGCGTGCCGATCGACATCTTTGTCTTCGGTGGCAGACGCACGACGACCATGCCGCTGGTCCACGAGGCGTTCGACTTCAACCATGGCGTTTACATGGGGGCGACGGCATCCTCCGAGCCGACCGCTGCCGTGCTTGACATCGGCAACATGAAGCTGCGATTCGACCCGTTCGCCATGACCCCGTTCATCGGGTACCATGCGGGCGACTATATGCAGCACTGGTTCGATATGGGCGACAAGCTCGGCGACAAGGCCCCACGCTGCTTCTATGTCAACTGGTTCCGCAAGAACGCCAACGGCAAATGGCTCTGGCCGGGCTTCGGCGATAACAGCCGCGTACTCAAGTGGATGTGCGACCGTGTCGAAGGCAAGGTCGGCGCCCGCGAGACGTCGATCGGCCTGATGCCGATCGACGGCGACCTGACGCTCGATGGTCTTGACGTCCCCGCCGAGGATTGGGCGGAGCTGATGAAGGTCGATACGGAGCTGTTCAAGCAAACGGTGCTCAATGC
>CAZOXS010000426.1:0-21510 GCA_964583785.1 uncultured Victivallales bacterium | reverse complement strand
GTTTGGCCAGGGTGTTGAGCACACTCATGAGAATTTCCCTGGTCTTGAGACCTTTTTCTGATTGCGATCCGAAGCTGGTCTTGCGTGCAATCACAAGGGGCCGGAGCTCGCGTTCTGCACGATTGTTTTCGGCGGGGATGGAGGCGTGCTTCGTGTGGATGCCCCGCTGGCGACATACCGCATGCGCTGGCAGCCGGAAGCCAAAGCCGTGGAGTTGCTCGTAGCGCCGGATCGCTGGGTGGCCTGCTGGCCCGATTTCCGGCTGCTTAAACCTGAACTCCCTACTGATGAGGCTGCGGCTGACCAATCGGACAAATCCGGCCGCGATGAGGCTTTTTCGGCATTCCGGGCTCAAATTCCCCCGGATATTGCGTCGGCGGTCCAGGGGTTCCCCAGTCATCAATGGCCATTGCTGGAGATGATAGCCAGGCAACCGTTATCGCTTGACCTTGTTCTTTCCAATCCTGCATTGGCTTTTGCCCTTGCCAATAACAACACCTTCCGCCGAACCAAGATCGAGGCGGCCGGATTCCAGGCCGCTGCATATGCGATAAAGAAACAGCGTTGGATTCTGGAGTGGCTCGGGTTCCCGGGATCCAAGGCGGTCGAAAAGCTCATGCGCAAGATTCCGCCGGAACACGCCTCGCTTCCCCTGTTCCGACGCCTTCAGCACGCTCTGGAAAGTCACCCCGATGTTATGGACTTGCTTTCGCATCGTCGGGTCATAACCCATGAGATCCTCCAGATTACCACCAATGGTCAGATCCTGGCACTGATCGAGCCCGTGCTGCTCGACGAGATCGAGGCCGGGGCATCTCAGGAAGACGGTCTTTCGGTCGGCGATCTGCTTCTGGATATTGTCCGTATCCTTGAGGAGATAGCCCCACGGCGGCACATACCGCGATTACAAAGCATTGAGCGGATTCGATCGTTGCGAACCGAAATCGAGGTGGAGTATGCGCTGCACCTTGAACAGCAGGAAGCCAGGCGGGCGGAAGCGCGGCTGGAGGCCACGGAAATGGAAAAGCGCAAAATGAAAGCGGAACGTATCCGCAGGGAGCTTGAACGCTGGCCGGATGCCGGTACGTTTGCGCGGGCGGAGGCTGAAAGGCGTGAAGCTGAAAGACGCAAAAGGGAAGAGCAGCGTATATGGACAACAACAAAATTCCAGAATCCGCCCATACCGGGAACGGAGGATATTATTCCGATAACCACGGCGGCAGATTTATGGCGTGAGGGCAGGAGCCAGAAAAATTGCGTGGCGACTCGTCTAAATCGTATCTTGCAGGGGCAGTGCTATATTTACCGTGTAATGGCTCCGGAACGGGCAACGCTATCAATCGCCCCGAAGGGCTACGGCACCTGGGGGCGGGAAGAGCTGGAGGCCTCACACAACCGCCACGTTCAACTTCGATCGACCACTAATGCGGTAGATGCCTGGCTACGTGAGTATAATCCTTCGGTTTGATGCGTGAAAATATTGACCTTGATAGGGCGCAAGCATTAGGATCGGTCGCACTGTGGAAACGTATCGTTCACGCGCCGCCGTTCGTCGGCCTGTGATTATTTTGGACATTCAGGGGCAGGCGCGATGGCGGAGGATGTGGTAAAGTCGGTGATGGCGCAATTGCTGGCGCGGGGCTGGCGGCTGGCGACGGCGGAGTCCTGCACGGGCGGGCTGATCGCGCACTGGCTGACCGCCGTGCCCGGCTGTTCGTCGGTCTATGCAGGCGGCGTGGTCGCCTATGCCAACGAGGCCAAGACCGCGCTGCTGGGCGTGCCGGCCGCGTTGATCGCGCGGCACGGTGCCGTGAGCGCCCCCGTGGCCGAGGCCATGGCGGCCGGTGCGCTGGAGCGGCTCGGGGCGGATGTCGCGGTTTCGACAACGGGAGTTGCCGGGCCGTCGGGCGGGACGGCGGACAAGCCGGTCGGTCTGGTCTATATCGGCCTGGCTATGCGGCAAGGCGTCTGCCGGTCGCTGTCCTGTCATTTTGACGGTCCCCGGCAAGACGTGCAGATCGCGGCTGGTCAAGCGGCGCTGGAAATGATATTGTCCGAAGTCGGGCGGCAATAACGGGATTTCAAACAGGTTGGATAGCGAAAAAACAGGGAGAGAAGATCATGGCGAAACGATCGGATAAAATGGCGGACGGCGCACCGCTTGAGGATGTGCTGGCCCAGATTCGCAAGGAATTCGGCGAGGGCGCGATCATGCGCATGGGCGACGCGTCTTCCCTGAAGGAAGTCGAGCATATCTCAACCGGTGCCTTCTGTGTGGACCAGGCGCTGGGGATCGGAGGCCTGCCGCGCGGGCGCGTGGTGGAGATCTACGGACCGGAGTCCTCCGGCAAGACCACGCTGACGCTGCATGTGATCGCCAACGCGCAGAAGGCGGGCGGCACGGCGGCGTTCATCGATGCCGAGCATGCGCTCGATCCGGGATACGCCAAGAAGATCGGCGTCAACCTGGATGATCTGCTGGTTGCGCAGCCGGGCTCCGGCGAGGAGGCCCTCCAGATTGCCGACTCGCTGGTGCGCAGTAATGCGCTGGATGTCGTGGTGATCGATTCGGTGGCCGCGCTGACCCCGCGGGCGGAGATGAACGGTGAGATGGGCGATTCGCATGTCGGGCTACAGGCGCGGCTGATGTCGCAGGCCATGCGCAAGCTGACCAGCGCCCTGTCCTCGACGAAGACGCTGTGCCTGTTCACCAACCAGATCCGCGAGAAGATCGGGGTTATGTTCGGCAGTCCCGAGACCACGCCCGGCGGGCGGGCGTTGAAGTTCTACGCTTCGGTTCGTCTGGACATCCGGCGAATCGGTGCGCTCAAGGATTCGACGGGACGGGTCATGGGCAACCGGACAAGGGTGAAAGTCGTCAAGAACAAGATGGCACCGCCCTTCATGGAAGCGGAATTCGATATCCTTTACGCGCAGGGCATCTCCTGGGAGGGTTCCGTGCTGGAATCAGCCTTGGCGGAGGGGCTGATCGTGAAAAAGGGTTCCTGGCTCTCTTATGACGGTGAGCAAATCGGACAGGGGAACGATGCCGCCAGGGCGTTTCTCGAGCAGAATCCCGCCGCGGTTGAAAAACTGATCGTGGCGATTCGCGAGATGCACGCGGCACGGAAGTAGCAGGTCATGAAACGGTTGACAGCCATCGTGATGATGGTGCTGGCGGCAACGGGGACGCTTGCGGCGGTGGACTTTTCGCGCTATGCACCGATTCTCGAGCGTCGGCCGTTCTCCAGCCCGGTGACGGCGGAGCCGATCGCCCCGCCTCCGGCGGTTACCGTGGAGGCCCCGCCCGCGTTTGTCCAGCACTTGCGTATGGTGGCCATTACCGAAAGTCCCGCCGGGCTGCGTGTCGGTTTCGTCAATATCCGCGAGAAACCGCCCAAGACGTATTTTCTGTATGTCGGCGACAGCAGTGACGATGGGATTCTGATGTCAGAGGCGGATTACGACCGCGAGCGCGCTCTGCTGCGCAAGGACGGCGAGCAGTACTGGCTCTCCATGGGTGAGGGGACGTCCGCGCCGGAACCGGCTCCGCAAACACCTTCGCCCTCGACGAGGGGGGTGCTGCGGGCGCGTGTATCTGAGGCGCGGAGCGAGTCGGGAGAGAGTGCGAATGCGCGTGCCATGTCCTACGCCGAGCGTCGCCAGCAGCGGATCGAGGAAATGCGCCGGCGCGCCGAGGAATCGCGCAATTTGAGCGAGGAGGAAGTCGAGAAGCGTTTGCGCGAATACCAGATGAAACTGATCCGCGAAGGCAAGACGCCGCTGCCGATCCCGATTACCGAGGAGATGGATGCGCAGCTTGTAAAGGAAGGGATCCTGCCGCCGGCGGAATAACCCGGATGGGTACCAATCATGATAGCGGTTGATTTGCATTCACATACCCTGATGAGCCAGTGCGGTATCCACACCCACTTGGAAATGCTGCAGGCGGCACGCGAAAAGGGACTGGCCGGACTGGCGATTACGGATCACGGGCCGGCCTTGAAGGGTCGCCACCCGAGCCCCGTCTACGAGCGGCTGGGGCAGCCGGTACCGGGCATCCGCTTTATCAAGGGTATCGAGGCGAACGTGACCGATGCGGATGGTGCCATTGATGTTCCCGAGTGGCTGGTACCCATGCTCGATATTGTGCTGCTCGGCCTGCATGTGCGTTTCCCTTGGCGGCGCGGATCGACGGACTGGACCGATGCGCTGATCGAGGCGCTACGGCGCAATCCCTGGGTGGATGTGATCACCCACCCGGTCGACGAGAACTTCCCGCTGGATCTGGAGCGGCTGGCAGCCGAGGCGCGGGCGCAGGGAATCGCCTTGGAGCTGAACAACTCGAAGATCCTCTACCGGCGCACCACGCCGCAGGACGTCGCGCGTTTTCTGGCGATCTGTCGCGATACTGGCTGCAAGGTGGCGGTCTGTAGCGACGCGCACACCGTCGCGGAGATCGGTGACGTCGAGTCGGTGCGTCCCTTGCTGGAAGCCAGCGGCATTCCCGAGTCGCAGGTCGTCAACGCGTCGGCCGGTACCGCCTTCGGCTTTATCGCCGCCCGTCGCGCAAAGCGTCTGGCCCATCTCCGCTAACATTATAGTTTTGCATCGAGCCTTGCGTGCATGATAAAAGAGTCCCTTTCTAATACCCTCGGAGGCAATTCATGCAATCGAAAATACAGCGCGAGTTTGGCGGACCGGTTCTTTTCCTGGACCGTGGCGATATCAATACCGATGAGATCATACCGGCGAAATACCTGACGGAGATCGCCCGCGCCGCGCTGGCACCGCATCTGCTGGAGGATCTGAAGCTGGACGGATTCAGTCAGGCGGACGCCCTGGGTGGCGTGGGTGCGGTCGTCACCCGTGCGAACTTTGGTTGCGGCTCCAGTCGTGAGCATGCCCCGTGGGCCTTCCAGGAGAACGGGATCAACTTGATCGTGGCCGAAAGCTACGCGCGAATTTTCCGCCAGAACATGTACAATTCGGGCATGCTGGCTATCTCGCTCCCTACAGATGAAATCGATGCACTCTTCGCCATGGCCGCCGGCAATGGGGGCAAGCTGACGCTGATGGCCGATCCGGCCGCGCTCACACTTACCGCGCGGGCTGGCCGCCGGTCCCGCACCTTTGCTTTTGAACTCAACACCTTCCAGCAACAGCTTGTACTGGCCGGTGGCTGGGTCAACTACGCCAACGCGACCTACTGAGTATCAAGTCGGCTTGCAACGGAGAGACACTCGGGGGCTGGGCGAAAACGAGTTGATAACGTTCAGGGAGAAGATTAAGGCGAAAGATTAGGGCAAAAGATTAAGGGAGGAGCGTCAGCAACCTTTGTCTTTCGCCTTAATCTTTCGCCCTAATCTCCAGGATAAGAACTGTAAAAATATTGCCAAGTTATAGGCAATGGAATGGGGCCGATTGATCATGACGGCTGAACAAACAAAATATGCCATCGGGCTCGACTTCGGCACGAATTCGGTGCGGGCGATCGTGGTGCGGGTCGCGGATGGTCAAACGCTCGGCACCTCGATCTTCAATTATCCGACCGGCGACATGGGTGTGGTGACCGATCCGCGCGACCCGCATGTGGCGCGGCAGCATCCGGGCGATTACCTGGCAGGAATCGAAGAGGCGCTAACGGCAGCGCTCAAGCAGGCTGGTGACAGGGTGCCCGCCAATGTGGTCGGCATGGGCGTGGATACCACCGGCAGCACGCCGATCCCCGTGGACGCGGCTGGCGAGGCGCTGGCGCTGCAGAAGCCTTTCGCGGGCAATCCGAATGCGATGGCCTGGCTATGGAAGGACCATACCGCGTTCCGGGAGGCGGCGGAAATCACCCGTGCGGCTGAAACCGGATATCCGCAGTATCTGGCCAAATGCGGTGGGACCTATTCATCGGAGTGGTTCTGGGCGAAGCTGCTGCATTGCGCCCGCATGGACCGCGCGGTGTTCGATGCCGCCCACTCCTGGGTGGAGCTGGTCGACTGGATCCCGGCGGTATTGACGGGCACCACGGCACCGGATCAGCTGAAGCGTTGCATCTGTGCGGCCGGGCACAAGGCCATGTTCAATCCAGCCTGGGGCGGTTATCCGGATCCGGCGTTCATTGCCGCGTTTGATGACGGCGTGCTCTCCGCCGTGCGTGCCACGCTGCCGGTAACGGCCATCACGATCGCGGACGCCGTTGGCGGGCTGACCGTTGGGTGGGCGCAGCGACTGGGCCTGCCTGCCGGCATTCCGGTGGCGGGTGGCGCCTTCGATTGTCACCTCGGGGCGGTCGGATGCGGTATCCAGCCGGGAACAATGGTCAAGGTGATCGGTACGTCCACCTGCGATCTGGCGGTGCTGCCGATGGATCATGCGCTGGGGGACATTCCCGGCGTCTGCGGGGTGGTACCCGAATCAGTGCTGCCGGGCAGTTTCGGTATCGAGGCCGGGCAATCCGCCGTGGGCGATATCTTTAACTGGTTTGTACACAAGCTACAGCCGGGCGGGGGTGCCGATCATTACCAGCTCGGCGAGCAGGCTGCGTTGCTCAAGCCGGGGGAAAGCGGTCTGCTGGCGCTGGATTGGCACAACGGCAACCGGACGGTACTGGTTGACCAGCAGTTGACCGGCATGATCATGGGGCTGACGCTGCATACCTCGCCCGCCGCCATCTTCCGTGCGTTGGTGGAGGCCACTGCCTTCGGGGCCCGCATGATCCGCGACCGCATGACGGCGTATGGCGTCCCGATCGAGCGGGTAATCAATTGCGGCGGGATCGCGACCAAAAGCCCGCTGCTGATGCAGATCTATGCGGACGTGTTCAACTGCCCGATGCTGATTTCCGGCAGCGACCAGACCTGTGCCCTGGGGGCCGCGATGGCGGGGGCCGTCGTGGCGGGCGCACATACCGATTTTGCATCAGCCGCGAGCGCGATGACCCGTATCAGCGATGTTCAATACCAGCCGATCCCGGCGAACGTCGCCGTCTACGAGCGCCTCTTCGGCCTCTACCAGCGGCTGCATGACCTGTTCGGTACGCAAACCTACGCCGATAACCAGTATGCTGTAATGAAGGAATTGATCGCCATCCGGGAAGATGTGTGCAAGGCATGTGTGTGTGTGGGTATGTGAGGGTGATGGAGGAGAAGAGCATGTCGCAGCAGAAGCAACTTTGGTTTGTAACCGGCAGCCAGCACCTCTACGGACCCGAAACGCTCGAACAAGTGGCGTCCAACGCGCGGCAGATCGCGGCGGCACTCAGCGCCGACCCCGTGATCCCGGCCACCGTTGTCTGGAAGCCGACCGTCAAGACGCCCGACGAGGTCTATGGCCTGTGCCGCGATGCCAATGCCGACGAGTGCTGCATTGGCCTGATTACCTGGATGCACACCTTCAGTCCGGCCAAGATGTGGATTGCCGGGCTGACGGCGTTGAAGAAGCCCTTTGTGCACCTGCACACGCAATTCGGGCGCGATATCCCCTGGTCCGAGATCGACATGGATTTCATGAACCTGAACCAGTCGGCACATGGCGACCGCGAGTTCGGTTTCATCTGCACCCGCCTGCGCAAGCCGCGCACGGTCATCACCGGTCACTGGCAGGATCCGGACGTGCGTGCCGAGCTGGCAGACTGGACGCGTGCCGCACTTGGCTGGCATGCCTCGCAGCATCTCAAGGTCGCCCGTTTCGGTGACAACATGCGTGAAGTGGCCGTCACCGAAGGCGACAAGGTCGAGGCGCAGATCCGTTTCGGCTACGCGGTCAACGGTTACGGCATGGGTGAACTGGCCGTCTATGTGAATGGCGTGTCCGCCGCGCAGGTCACGGCGCAGGTCGCGGAATACGCCGCGTGCTACGCGATCAGCGGTGGTGATGCCGCCAGCGCGAGCATCCGCGAGCAGGCCCGCATCGAGATCGGCTTGCGCGCCTTCCTGGAGCAGGGCGGCTTCGGGGCCTTCACCACCACGTTCGAGGATCTGCACGGGTTCCGGCAGCTTCCCGGTCTGGCCGTGCAGCGGCTGATGGCCGATGGCTACGGGTTCGGCGCCGAGGGCGACTGGAAGACCGCCGCCATGGTACACATCATGAAAGTCATGGGGCAGGGACTGGAGGGTGGCACATCCTTCATGGAGGACTACACCTACCACCTTGATCCTGCCGGCATGCGCGTGCTCGGCTCGCACATGCTGGAGGTCTGCCCGTCGATCGCCGCCGGCAAGCCCCGGCTGGAAGTGCATCCGCTGGGCATCGGCGGCAAGGAGGCACCCGCCCGCCTGGTGTTCAACGTACCGGCGGGCTCGGCGATCAACGTTTCGCCGATCGATCTTGGTGACCGCTTTCGCATGATCGTCAACGAGGTTGAGACCGTCGAGCCGCCGCACGACCTGCCGAATCTGCCGGTGGCGCGGGCGCTATGGATCCCGCAGCCGAACCTGAAGATCGCGGCCACGGCCTGGATCCTGGCCGGCGGCGCGCATCACACCGCCTACTCCAGCCAGTTGAAAACAGCGCACATCGAGATCTTCAGCGAGATGGCCGGTGTCGAACTCGTCGTCATCGACGCCCAGACCGAACTACGCCGCTTCAAACGCGATCTAGTGACATAGGGTCAGGCCTTTGCGCCAGGATCTCGCGGGTGCGGCGTACGTCGTCGGCGATCTGGGCCTTGAGCTCGTCGATGGTGGCAAAGTACCATTCGTCGCGTAGTCGTTCGATGAAGAAGGCCTCGATGTCCTGGTCGTACAGGCTGCCGTCGAAATCGAGCAGGTGTAGTTCCAGCAGGGGCGGCACGGCCTTGTCGCGGTCGAAGGTCGGCCGGGTGCCGAAGTTCAGGGCCCCGTCGTATAAGGTGCCGTCGACAAACGCCTGCACGGCATAGACCCCGAGGGGGGGAAGTGCCTCGTTGTGCGGATCGATATTGGCACTGGGGTAGCCCATCGTGCGTCCGATCGCGCGGCCGTGGACGACGGTACCCAGCACGCTCGGCGGGCGGCCGAGCATGGCCGCCGCCCCGGCCAGGTCGCCGCAGGTGATCGCCTGCCGGATGCGTGAACTCGAGACCGTCTCTCCGCCGTGCGTTACCGGCGGAGCCGCGATGACCCGGATTTGCATGTGCGCCCCCAGGTCCTCAAGCATCTGCGGGGTCCCCTGGGCCTTGGCCCCGAAGCGCCAGTTCTCGCCGGTGACCACTTCACGCAGTGTGGGAGCGCAGTGGAACAGCCACTGGGCGAAGTCTTCCGCCGGCGTCGCGGCCAGTTCGCGGGTGAACGGCAACAGGATGCAGCCGTCGATACCGCTCTGGCGCAGCAGGGAAAGCTTGTGGTTGGTCGAGGTGATCAGCAGGGGCGCGGCTTCCGGTTTCAGAATCTTGAGCGGATGGGCATCGAAGGTCATTACCCAGGCTTCGCCACCGAGGCGGCGGGCCCCTTCCATTGCCCGTTCCAGTATGCGACGATGACCGATATGCAAACCGTCAAAGAAACCGCAGGCCAGCACGATCGGTGTCTGGCACTGCTGCAACGGTTTCAGATCATGGATGACGTTCATGCGAACATTCTCATGGGGATGACGTGGGTTGCCAGATCCTGCGGACTCATGACCAGCGCGTCGGCGAGCGGCAGCGCATTATCAATCGACAGGCTGCCGCACTGGGTCCGCCGCAATCGTGAAAGGTGCGCGCCGCAACCGAGAGCCTCGCCGACATCGGCGGCCAGGGTCCGGACGTAGGTACCCTTGGTGCATTTCACCTCGAAGTCGCCGCAGGGCGGATTAAACGCCAGCAGGTCGAAACGGAAGACATGGATCAGCCGCAGTTTGCGCTCGACGGTTTGCCCCTTGCGGGCGAGCTTGTAAAGCGGGACGCCGTTGATCTTCAGGGCGGAGGTCATCGGCGGCATCTGCATGCTGTCGCCGATCAGCGTCTGCATCTGTGCGCGGATTTGCTCCTCCGTTAGCGCGGAGGCATCCGCCTCGCGGATGACCTCGCCCATGGCGTCCTGGCTGTCGGTGGCGATCCCGAAGTGCATGGTCCCTTGATAGATCTTGTCCGAGCCAAGAAACCGGTCCGAGAGTTTGGTGCCTTTGCCTAGCAGCAGGATCATCAGGCCGGATGCCATGGGGTCGAGCGTGCCGCCATGGCCGACTTTCTTGATCCGTAAGAACCGGCGGATGCGGTCGACGATATCATGCGAAGTCGGTCCGATGGGCTTGTCGATCAGCAGTACGCCATCGAAAGCGTTATCGCCTGCCGCGGCGGGGGCTGGACCAAATGTACGGGAGGGAGGCGTCATAGGTCATCATCGTCAAAGGGCAATAGCCCGTCGTTATCGTTATCGTCGGCAGCATCCGTGTCGGTGTCGCTACCGGTCTCGTGTTCAAGTTGGCAGAGCAGGTCCAGCACGTGATCCCCCTTCTGGATGGAGGGATCGATCTCGAAATGCAGGACGGGGGTGTACTTGATCGAAAGGTCGCGGTTGACCGCCTGCTGTAGTTCGGTACGGAAGCGGCGGATGATGCCGATCATCTGCTGCTGGTGCGGTTCATCCCCGCGTACGGAAATCTGCACGTGGGCGGTCCGCAGGTTTCGGGCGGTCGATACCTGCGTGATCGTGACGCTGCTGCGGTCGAATCGGGAGTCGGTGATCAGGCGGAACATCGCCTCGCCGAGTTCGCGGCGAATCAACTCGTTGACGCGTTCGATTCTGTCTACACTCATATGAACGCTCCGGTCAGGGAAACGGTTTGCCTATCATTAAAAGACCCGACGTCTGGCAGCCAGCAACTACAGCGTCTGCTCGCGTTCCTCGATCTCGTATGCCTCGATGATGTCGCCAACCTCCAGGCCGGAGAAGTGGCGGATCCGCAGGCCGCATTCCTGGGCTTCGCGCACTTCCGGCACATCATCCTGGAAGTGCTTCAGCGATAGCAAGGTGCCTTCGAAGAGCACCTCGGTCTTGCGCTTCACGCGGATGTGATGCTTGATGTTGACGATGCCCTTGAGCACGAGGCAGCCGCCGACCTGGTCGCCCTTGCCAACCTCGAAGATCTGGCGGACCTGGGCCTGGCCACGCGCGATCTCCTCCATGCGCGGGCCGAGCACGCCGATCATGGCATCACGCACCTGGTCGATCAGTTCGTAGATGATCTGGTGCAGGCGCACTTCCACGCCCTCGTGCTTGGCCAGCGCCTCGACACCCGCCTCGCGGGCGACATGGAACCCGAGAACCACGGCGTTTGATGCGCTGGCGAGCAGTACGTCATTGCTGGTGATATTGCCGGTACCGGTGTGGATGAAGCGCAGGGAGACCTTCTCGCTCTTGATTTCCGAGAGCGCATGCACGATGGCTTCCACGCTTCCCTGCGTGTCGGCCTTGATGATCACGGCCAGCTCCAGGGCCTCCGCGGTCTTCAATTGATCGAAAAGATCATCGAGCGAGGCTTTTTTCGGTCCTTCAAGCGAGGCGGTTTTCAAAGCCATCGCGGTGGCGGCGGCCCGTTCCTTGGCCTTCTTGTCGCTGCTCATGACCATGAAGTCTGCTCCGGCTTCCGGAACACCCGAGAGCCCCATGCATTTTACCGGTGTCGAGGGACCGGCGGACTTTACCTGCTTTCCATGGTCGTTGATCAGGGCCTTGACCCGGCCCCAGTGCGCCCCGCAAAGCAGGGGATCGCCAACCTTGAGGGTCCCGCCGGTAACCAGCAGCGTGGCGGTCGGGCCCATGCCCGGCTGAAGCTGGGCCTCGACCACGAAGCCGACAGCCCGTTTGGCCGGATTGGCCGTCAGTTCAAGTACCTCGGTCTGTAGCAGGATCATGTCCAGCAGGTGGTCCACACCTTCGCCGGTCATGGCGCTGACCTTGCAGCAGATGGTCGTGCCGCCCCAGTCTTCCGGTGCCAGATCCACGGCCTGCAACTGTTGCAGCACCCGGTCCGGATTTGCGCTTGGCAAGTCGCACTTGTTGATGGCTACCATGATGGCCACGCCGGCCGCCTTGGCATGCGCGATGGCTTCCTTGGTCTGCGGCATGATGCCGTCGTCGGCAGCGATGATGATCACGGCGATATCCGTCAGGTTCGCGCCCCGTGCCCGCATGGCGGTGAACGCCGCATGGCCGGGGGTGTCGAGGAAGGTAATCGGTTTGCCGCCGGTCTCGACGGTGTAGGCCCCGATGTGCTGGGTGATCCCGCCGCTCTCACCCTTGGCGACGGTGGCATTGCGGATCTGGTCCATCAGGGACGTCTTGCCGTGGTCGACATGGCCCAGGAACGTGACCACCGGCGGCCGGGGTAGCAGATCCTCGGGTTTGTCCTCGTAGGGCTGGTCCTCGCTATTGGCGGCAGGGCCTGTAGCAGGCTCGTTGCCGCGTTTCTCATGCTCGACCGCGAACCCGAATTTCTCGGCCAGCTTGGCGGCCACATCGAAATCCAGTTTGGCGTTGATGTTGGCGAACACATTCATGCCCATCAGCTCGGCGACGATGCGGTTGGGCTTGATCTTGACCAGTTCCGCCAGTTCCCGCACGGTAATGCCACCGCGGATCCGCAGCGGCTGGTCATCCGCCTCGACGGCTTCCGGTTCAGCTACAGGCACTTCCGCTTCCGTTGCCGGGGCGGGCGTTTCGGTTTTCGAGGCGGTAGCCGTTTTGGCGGCGGCAACCTTATCCGTTTTGGCGGTTGGTTTCTCTGTTTTGGCGGGTTTCTCGGCCGGTGCCGCAGTTTTCGCTTGCTTGGCCGCTTCCTCAGCGGCCTGTCGCTTGGCTTCCAGCGCCTTTTGCCGTGCAGCCTCCTCGGCTTTGATCTTTTCTTCCTCGGCCTTGCGCTTTTCCTGTTCGACGGCTTTCTGCTTGCCGGCTTCCTCCTCGGCGAGACGGCGGGCCTCGGCCTCCTGCCGGCTTTTCTCTTCCTCAAGTTTGCGCTTCGCCTCGGCGGCCTTGCGTACCGAATCCTCGGCTTTCTGCTCCTCGGCCTCTAGCTCGGCCTTGCGCTTTTCCGCCTCGAACGCGAGCGGGATGATCGCCCGCATGACAATGACATCCTCGTCGTCGAGCGCACTGATGTGGTTTTTGACCTCGACGCCGCGTGAACGCAGTTTCTCAAGCAGCAGCTTGTTCGGGACACCCAGTTCTTTTGCAAGTTCGTGAACTCTCATGTTCCTCTATCTCCCCCTGGGGCTGCCGATGTTATCGCAGCCGCCGCTATTGTGTGGTTCGCGCCATCAGGCCTGGATGTCCGGCTGCGTGGCGACAATCGCCTCGTAGACGGCTCGGGCCTCCGCGATCTCGATATCCAGCATTTCCGAGATATCGCGCGGTTCGGCCGCCAGGATACCCTCGACCGACAGGAATCCGGCCCCGACCAGTTGCTGTGCCATTGCCTGCGAAATTCCAGGGATAGCAGCCAGATCCTGGATGGCCTGCGAGACCTTCTCCTCGAATGAAATCGCGGACTCGTCCTTGTGGATATCAATCTTCCAGCCGACCAGCTTGGCGGTCAGGCGGACATTCTGCCCGCGCTTGCCGATGGCCAGCGATAGCTGGTCGGGATCCGCGACCACGCTGATCATGTGCTGACCCTCGTCGTCCTTGATCTCCACTCTCGAGAGTTTGGCCGGCGAAAGCGCATTGGTGACATAGGTTTTGATATCCGGGCTCCAGCGCACGATATCGATCTTCTCGCCCGCCAGTTCGCGCACGATGTTCTTGACCCGCATGCCGCGCATACCGACACACGCGCCGACCGGGTCGACCTTGTCGTCGGTTGAGGCCACGGCGATCTTGGTCCGGTAACCGGGTTCGCGGGCGATACCCTTGATTGTGACCACCCCATCGGAAATCTCTGAGACTTCCAACTCGAAAAGCCGCCGCACAAAATCCGGATGACTGCGCGACAGGGTGATGGCCGGACCGTTCGGGTTGTTCTGTACGCTGACCACATAGGCGCGCACGCGGTCGCCGACCTGGTACTCCTCGGTGGGGACGCGTTCGCGGGACGGCAGTACCGCTTCCGCCCGCCCGAGATCGATGATGATGTCGCTGCGGTTGAACTGGCGCACCGCCCCATTGACGATGTCGCCGGTCCGGTCCTTGTACTCGTCAAAGACCATCTCGCGTTCGGCCTGGCGGATGCGCTGGGCGATCGCCTGTTTGGCGGTCTGCGCGGCAATCCGCCCCAGGTTGGCCGTGGTCACTTCCCGCTCCACGACATCGCCGATCCCTGCATTCGGATTAATCTTGTGCGCGTCGTCCAGCGAGATCTCGTCCGGCTCGAACCGGGGCCCCTCCGCGACGGTGGCGATGGCGTAGGCCTTGATATCGCAGGTCTTGCGATCGATATGAATCCGCAGGCCATGTTCGTGCGGGGACGCCTTGCGCAGGGCCGACTGTAGCGCGAATTCAACAGCCTCAATCAGGATCTCGCGGTCGATGCCGCGTTCCTTTTCCATATAATTCAGTATGGCGATGAGTTCGTTGTTCATGGTCCTCTTCCCCGTTAATTCACATTTCAAATGCCCGACAATAAAAAGAGCGGGGAGTTACACCCGCTCCTTGCTTTTGGCCAGGACTGTTAATCAAGTCCCTATAATATGACAGCCTGCGTGCCAAGGTCAAGTCCCGATTCTGGGCATCTCGCGCATGGTTCTGCAAGTCCCTCTTTATGGTTGGCCATCACAGGCATCCGAGCTAATATCCCGCGCATCGTGTTTGGCGGCGGCATGGTACTGCTTATAGGAAACAAGGGCGAGGGGTTTTGCAAGAGCCTCACAGGAATGATGGCTGAGAATGTGATTATTATTGAAGGGGCGCGGCAGAACAATCTCAAGGGGATTGACCTGCGCATTCCGCTCAATGCCCTGACGGTGGTCACGGGGGTGAGCGGCTCGGGGAAGTCGTCGCTGGCGTTCGATACGGTCTATGCCGAGGGGCAGCGACGCTATGTGGAGACCTTCTCGCCTTATGCCCGCCAGTTCCTCGACCGGATGGACAAGCCCAAGGTGGACCGGATCACGGGAATCCCGCCGGCCATCGCGATCGACCAGACCAACCCGGTGCGCACCTCGCGCTCGACCGTCGGCACAATGACCGAGCTGAACGACCACCTGAAACTGCTGTATGCGCGGGCGGCGCGGCTCGTCTGCGGCGGCTGCGGGGAGGTCGTGCGGCGCGATACCCCGGAATCGATTGCGACGGCACTGGCCGCGCGTCTGCCGCCAAAGACGCGCCTGCTGGTGGTCTTCCGTGTGCCGGTCCCCGCGAATTTCACGGCCGCCGAAGTGAAAGCCGCGCTCGAACGCCAAGGCTACGTGCGTTTCTACCGCGAGGCGGACGACGCCCTGGACGTAATCCAGGACCGCCTTGTGCTTTCATGGACGGGTTCCACCCCGTCTGCGGAGCAAAAGTCCCCTGCAGGGCGAGCGTCCTCGCGAGCCGCTGCAAAGCCCGCGTCCCTAGGCGTATCCTCGCATTCCCGCCTGAGCGAGGCACTGGAAGCCGCGCTGCACCACGGCCGCGGCCGTGTCACGCTCATCCCGCTGGCGGCTGACGGCACGGAAGGCGAACCGCTGCGTTTTTCCGAGGATCGGCATTGCGCCGCGTGCGACCTGCATTACCGCGATCCGGTTCCCAATCTTTTCTCGTTCAACTCGCCGCTCGGGGCCTGCGACCAATGCCGCGGTTTCGGTCGCACGATCGGGATCGACTATGGACTGGTGATCCCGGACGAATCGCTGTCGATCGCGGAGGGCGCGGTCAAGCCGTTCCAGACGGCCAGCTACCGCGAGTGCCAGACGGACCTGCTGCGTTTCGCGCGGCGGCGCGGGGTGCACATGGAAAAACCCTGGCGCGAACTGGCTCTGTCCGACCGGCAATGGGTGCTGGCTGGTGACGGCCGCTGGGAGGATGGCTGCTGGTACGGTGTCGACGGTTTCTTCGAATGGATGGAAAGCAAGAGCTACAAGATGCATATCCGTGTGCTGCTCTCGAAATACCGTGCCTACACCACTTGCACCGCCTGCGGCGGGGCACGGCTGAAACCGGAAGCGCTGCTGTGGCGCGTCGGTCCGGGTGCCGGCCTGAATATCCATGAGCTGATGCTGTTGCCGCTTTCCGACGTGGCCGCCTTTTTCGCGCAACTCGAGCTTCCCGCGTCGGTGGCGGAAGCGGTCGCGCCGCTGCTACAGGAAATCCGCTCCCGGCTGCGCTATCTCAACGAGGTCGGTCTTGGGTATCTGACGCTCGACCGCCAGTCGCGCACGCTCAGTGGCGGGGAGGTCCAGCGGATCAACCTGACCACCGCGCTGGGCACGACGCTGGTGAACACGCTCTTCGTGCTCGACGAGCCGAGTATCGGCCTGCACCCGCGCGATACGGATCGGCTGACGGCAATCCTGCATCGCCTGCGCGACACGGGCAATACGCTGCTGGTGGTGGAGCACGATCCGGATGTCATGTGCGCGGCCGACCGCGTGATCGATATGGGACCGGGCGCCGGTGAACACGGCGGCGAGGTGGTTTTCGAAGGCAGTCCCGCCGAACTCACGCAACACAAGACGTCGCTGACCGGGGCCTACCTGCGCGGCGAGAAGTCCGTGAGCACCGGCCTGGCCTGGCTGCCGCCGCCGCGCCCGGAGGACCCGCATATCGAGATTCTCGGGGCGGCGGAGAATAATCTGCGCGGCATTGATGTACGCCTCCCGCTCGGTCGACTGGTATGCGTGACGGGCGTCAGCGGCAGCGGCAAGAGCACCCTGATCGAAGACGTGCTTTATCGCGGCCTGCTCAAGCGCATGGGGCAGCCGGCGGAGGCTCCCGGGGCGCATCGGGATCTGCGGGGTGCCGGGCATATCGGCGAGGTCGTGATGATCGACCAGCGGGCGATCGGCAAGACCACGCGCTCGAATCCCGCCAGTTATGTCGGCGCGTGGGCTCCGATCCGCGCCTGCTTCGCCGCCGAGCCGGAGGCCAAGGCGCGCGGCTACACCACCGGAACGTTCAGCTTCAATTCCGGCAAGCGCTGTCCGGCCTGCGGTGGCAACGGTTTCCAGCACATCGAGATGCAGTTCCTGAGCGATGTGTACCTGCGCTGCCCGGAATGCGACGGCACCCGCTTCCAGGCCGAGTTGCTCGACATCCGGCTGCGGCTCGATGACGGTCCTCCGCGCTCGATTGCCGATGTGCTGGAGATGACCGTGGACGAGGCCTGCGCGTATTTCAGGGATAAGCCGGCGGTGACCCGTGCGCTGCAACCGCTGCGGGCGACCGGCCTAGGCTACCTGCGTCTCGGGCAGTCGGTGCCGACGCTCAGCGGCGGCGAGGCCCAGCGCCTGAAACTGGCGGCGCACCTGAAGGATGAATCGTCCTCGCCGAAGCCGACACTGTTCCTGCTCGATGAACCCACGACCGGTCTGCACTTCGCCGACATCGCGGCACTGCTCCAGGCACTGCGGGCCCTGGTGGTGCGGGGGCATTCCGTGGTGGTGATCGAGCACAACACGGAAGTCATGCGGGCGGCGGACTGGATCATCGATCTCGGCCCCGAGGGCGGCACCGAAGGGGGGCAGCTCGTCTGCTGCGGCACCCCGGCCGATATCGCCGCCTGCCAGCAAAGCCACACCGCCACCGCCCTGAATGCACGGGTTCCACCCCGTCCGCAGCGTTGTACGCCAGAGCCCGAGCCTCCAGATGCCTTGCATAAGGCGGCCCGCGTGGAACCCGTCCCTCCAGAGAATGCATGGACGGGTTCCACCCCGTGCGCTGCCGTTGGGAATATTCCGCCTTCCGCCTTCCGCCTTCCGCCTTTGAACCCGTCCTCGCGAGTCGCCGAGCAAAAGCCCGAATGGGAAGCCGACAATACCATCCGCATCCTCAACGCCCGCGAGCACAATCTCAAGCACGCGGACATCACCATCCCGCGCGATGCCTTCACCGTGATCACCGGCCTCAGCGGCAGCGGTAAGAGCACCGTTGCCTTCGATATCCTCTACAACGAGGGTCAGCGCCGTTATCTCGAATCGCTCAACGCCTATGCCCGGCAATTCGTGCAGCCGACCAGCCGTCCCGAGGTCGATGCCGTCACCGGCGTGCCGCCGACCGTGGCCATCGAGCAGCGCATCAGTCGCGGCGGCCTGAAAAGCACCGTGGCCACCGTGACCGAGATTTATCATTACCTGCGCCTGTTGTTTGTCAAGCTGGGGGTGCAGCATTGCCCGGAATGCGCCTTGCCGATCGAGCCGCAGTCGCTGGAGAGCATCCTGGCCAGCGTACAGCGGCAGTTCAAGGGGCGGCGCGTGGCGGTGCTGGCACCGCTGGTGACCGGGCGCAAGGGGTATTATACCGATCTGGCCAAATGGGCATTGGGCAAGGGCTTTTCGCATCTGCGGGTCGACGGGCAATTGCTCGAGACGGCAGCCTGGCTGCGGCTGGACCGCTACCGCGAGCATGATATCGACCTGCCGATCGGCGAGATCGCGGTCTCGCCGGCCAGCGGCAATGCCTTACGTACCTTGATCGAGCAGGCACTATCCTACGGCGATGGCACCGTGCGCGTTGCCTGGGCTTCGAGCGATATCCTCTACTCCACCGTGCGGGCCTGCCCGGGCTGCGGCAAGAGTTTTCCGGAACTCGATCCGCGGTTGTTCTCGTTCAACTCGAAGCAGGGATGGTGCCCGGACTGCTACGGCACCGGCGTCAAAATCCGCGGGTTCGATGCCGAACAGACCGGCGAGGAATCCGCCTGGCTGGAGGACGCCGACGGTGAGGCGGCGGTCTGCTGTCCGACCTGCCACGGGAAACGCTTGCGTCCGGAGGCGCTGGCCGTGCAGTTCCAGGGCAGTTCGATCGATACCTATGCCGCGCAGACGGTGGAAGCCGCCTTGACGACTTTTTCAAAGATGCGCTGGAACGCCAACCAATCCGCCATCGCTGCCGACCTGCAGGCGGAACTGTGTGCGCGGCTGCGTTTCATGGGCGATGTCGGTCTCGGCTACCTGACTCTTGATCGTGCGGTGCCGACCCTCAGCGGTGGCGAGGCCCAGCGCATCCGGCTGGCTTCCCAGCTCGGCTCGAACCTGCGCGGGGTTTGCTACGTGCTCGACGAGCCGACGATCGGCCTGCATGCGCGCGACAACGAGAAGCTGCTCGCCACCCTGCGCCAGCTCCAGCAGAAGGGCAACACCATCGTGATGGTCGAACACGACGAGGAAACCATCCGTCAGGCGGACCATGTGATCGATCTCGGTCCCGGCGCGGGGATCGGGGGCGGGCGGGTTGTCGCCGCCGGTACACCTGCTGAAGTGATGGCCGATCCCGACTCGGTCACGGGACGCTACCTGAAGTCACCCTTGGTTCATCCCCTGAGCGGAAAACGCCGCCCTTGCGGTGCGGATAGCGCGAAGCTGACGGTACGCCAGGCGGTGCGGCATAACCTCAAGTCGCTGACCGTGGACATCCCGCTGGAGCGGCTGGTCTGCGTCACCGGCGTCAGCGGCAGCGGCAAGAGCTCGCTGGTGCGCGACGTCATGCTCGGCTCGCTGCGTGCCGGCCTTGCCACACTCACGCGTGGTGGCAAGCCCCGGCGTGGGGCCAAGGCGGCTCCCGTGACCGGCTGCGAGGCGATCGATGGACGCGAGCGGATTCAGCGCGTATTGGAAGTCGACCAGACCCCCATCGGGCGCACGCCGCGCTCCTGCCCGGCGACGTATGTCGGCTTCTGGGACCGGATACGCGCCTTGTTCGCGGCCACGCCCGAGGCCCGCATGCGCGGTTACGATGCCGCACGGTTTTCGTTTAACACCGGCACTGGGCGCTGTCCCGAATGCAAGGGCAACGGCTACCAGACGGTTGAAATGAGTTTCCTGCCCAACGTCAGCGTGCTTTGCGAGACCTGCGGCGGACGACGCTTCACTGAGGAAACCTGCCAGGTCACGTATCAGGGCCTCAGCATTGCCGACGTGCTGGCGCTTTCCGTCACCGAGGCGGTCAAAATATTCGCCGCGCATCGTGACATCCACCGGTCACTGCAGTTGCTGCAGGATGTGGGACTCGGCTACCTGACATTGGGGCAGCGCAGTCCCACCCTCAGCGGTGGCGAGGCGCAGCGGATCAAGCTGGTCACGGAACTGGCGCGCAGCGGGCGTCAGCAGGGCGTGCTGTACGTGCTCGATGAGCCGACCATCGGTCTGCACATGGGGGACGTTGCCAACCTGATCGCCGTGCTCCAGCGCCTTGTCGAGGCTGGTGCCAGCGTCATCCTGATCGAGCACAACCTCGATCTCATCGCCGAGGCCGACTGGGTCATCGACCTCGGTCCCGAAGGCGGCGACCGCGGCGGAAAAATCATCGGTGCCGGCACGCCTGAACACATTGCCCGTCTCAAACGTTCCCATACCGGCCGCTACCTCACCCCCCTGCTGGCATTGTAAGCACCCACTTTCCGACTTTACCCTCCGTCTTCCGCCAACTTGCCCGCCGCATCCCGCATTATCGGTGAAGATCTTGACGATTTCCGGAAACAGACGATTGACAGCAGTGATCGCCTCTATCGTCAGCGCTGATGACGGCTATGCATCAGCAAAGGGACGTGACAAGCTGCTGGAGCTGGGCGTCAAGACAATCAGTATCAGCGGAGCTAAAGGCAAGAAATTAACTGCGTCGGAAGACTGGGACAGCGAGGAATACAAAGACGCCCGACGCTGCCGCTCGGCCGTCGAGTCGCTGATGTTCACAATCAAGAGGCTCTTGCAGAACCCCTCAAGGATGGATTTGCTTTCGGAGAACTCGGACGGCGTGGCATCAAGGCCGTTCGCGAACTTGAACGCTGAACGCTGAACACCTCCAGCCGAAACCCTTTTCGGACAGGCTCTAGATACCGAGGTTCGAGAGCATCGTGCAGATGCCGTTGACGGTCTGCACCAGCCGCGGGTGTTCAGTCTCGATGTCCTTGACCGAGGCGGACAACCCATCGACCGCCAGCTTGAGCAGATCCGGATTGCGCGTCGTGCGCAGGGCCTCGTGGGTGGCCGCCCCGGCAAACCCGGCGATGCTCTCGGCATGATCATCATGCCGGGCGTCAAGACGGGCGACATCCTCCTTCAGGGTCGCCAGCAGCGATAGCAACTCGCGCCGCGTCGCCGCGTCCAAATTGCCGCCTACCTCCAGCTTCGCCTCGATCCGTTCGATCAGTTTCACGCTCATAGCATTCCCTCCCTGATTGTTCCTGTCACGCTGCAACCCTACACCACCCGCCGCTCGTCTGCAAGCGTTCCAATTGGTAATGGGTCAGTTTTAGGGGGGTGCCACAGTTACCTATGGTTATGCGTTCTTTCAGCCTTGCTGGTTATTGGCCCTTGCGAGGAGCCTAGCCGGCCGGGTCTCCTGGTCTGGCTAGCAGGTGTTCGGCGACGTCGAGCAACGGGTTTGCAACCAGCGCATCGAGTGCGGATGAGATGGCGGTAACGACATTATCGGTTCGTTTGGCCAGGGTGTTGAGCACACTCATGAGAATTTCCCTGGTCTTGAGACCTTT
>CAZOXS010000425.1:0-24822 GCA_964583785.1 uncultured Victivallales bacterium | reverse complement strand
CTGGGCTATTGCAACGTGGGTAGGGTGCTGGAAGTCGGTGCCGGGGTCAGCGCGTTTGCTGTTGGCGACCGTGTGGCCAGCAACGGGGCACACGCGGAGATCGTCTGCGTGCCGAAACACCTCTGCGCGAAGATTCCCGATACGGTCAGCGACGAGCAGGCCACTTTTACCGTGCTTTCTTCAATCGGTCTGCAAGGCATTCGCCTAGCCTCCCCCACCCTTGGCGAGAAGTTTGTGGTTTTCGGAGCCGGATTGATCGGGCTCGTGACGATCCAACTGTTGCGCGCCAGCGGCTGCGAGGTTCTGGCGGTTGACCTGAGCGAGAAGCGCCTGGAAATGGCCGCTTCCATGGGGGCTACGGTTTGTAACGCAGAAAGCAGTAATCCGATTGCCGCTGCCAGCGCATGGACAAACGGAATGGGCGTCGATGCGGTTCTGATTACCGCCAGCGCCAAGAGCGATCTGATCATGCATCAGGCGGCTGAAATGTGTCGTAAGCGGGCGCGTATTGTCCTGGTTGGCGTTGTGGGGCTTAATCTTTCCCGCGCGGACTTCTACGAGAAGGAAATCACCTTCCAGGTGTCCTGCAGCTACGGTCCCGGACGATATGATGATTCGTATGAGCTCAAAGGTCAGGACTATCCACCAGGGTTTGTCCGCTGGACGGAACAACGCAATTTCGAGGCCATTCTGGAATCCATGCGCGCGGGTCGATTAGACGTGACCAGCCTGATTACCGATCGCATTCCGATGGCGGACGCGGAAACGGCCTACGGGAAGATCATGTCGGACCCTGCAGCGCTTGGGGTTATTCTTGAATATCAGGATGCGATCAGCGCAGACCGGACGATTCAAGTGTCAGCTCCGGCACCGATGGCGGCAAGCGGGCATTGTACCGGCTTGATGATTGGCGCCGGTAACTTTGCCAAGATGACCATGGCCCCGGCCTTGAAGGATAGCGGAGCCCGCCTAAAGTGTGTTTCGGATACAACGGCGCCACAGGCCGCGACTCACATAGCAGGGAAATACGGTTTCGAGCAGGCAACCAGCGATACCGCTGGGGCGCTGTCAGACCCTGAAGTCAACACGGTTTTCATTGCAACCGGACACAGTTCACATGCCGCGCTGGTGAAAATGGGGCTTGAGGCCGGAAAGCATGTCTTTGTTGAAAAACCGCTGGCGATGAATGTCGAGCAGCTGGTTGATATCGTGGCCTGCGCCAAACAGCACCCTGAACAACAGGTCATGGTAGGCTTCAACCGCCGGTTCAGCCCGCACATCCAGAAGATCAGGCAATTGCTGGCGGGGCGCAGCGAACCGCTGGCCATGCACTATGCCTGCAACGCCGGTATTATTCCGCCGAATGTCTGGGTGCATGATCCCGAACAGGGCGGTGGGCGCATTGTGGGCGAAGCTTGTCACTTTATTGATCTGTTGAGCCATATCGCCGGAAGTCCGGTTGTCAGTGTCGCTTCCGCCCAGATGGGGCAAGGCGTGGCCATCAAGGAAGATAAGATGTCGATTGTGTTGTCTTTCGAAGACGGTTCAATCGGCACCGTCAACTACTTCGGCAATGGGAATAAAGCCTACCCGAAAGAACAACTCGACGTCTATTCAGAAGGCCGCATCCTGCGCCTGGATAACTTCCGCCTGCTTGAAGGCTTCGGATTCAAAGGGTTCAAGCGACTCAAGACGAAAATGGACAAAGGGCACCGCGCCGAGTTCAAGGCCTTTGCCAGCACCATTCAACAGGGCGGCGCACCGCTGATCCCCCTGGCGGAGTCCGTTAACGCCACCCTGGCCAGTTTTGCCGCGATGACCAGTGCGGCCGAATCCCGCACCGTCAACCTGAACACGGAGTATGCCCGCCGGTTCGATACAACCGGGGAGACCTTGACGAGTCAAGGTCTTGAAAGCGGTGACGAGTCACCGCAGTCCACATTTGGAGTGCGCTGAGTTCTCAGCGCTCTCGACGGCGGGAGTTCTCACGCCGTCCCCGAGCATAAGCAGCCCACAAACCGAAATAGAAAGGAGCCCCCACATGCCAACCGCTTGGCCGCACGCCCCAACGCATTGGACGTTCGATCACGGCACCTACATCATCACCTCCGGAATCTACCAGAAGCAACCACTTATCAATACGCCAGACAAACGCGACGAGATCCTCAAAATGCTTTTTGCGTGCGCAGCCGAATTCGGCTGGCATTTGCAGGCCTGGGCTGTCATGCTCAATCATTATCACATTGTGGGGCGTTGCGATGCTCCACAGAAGATTCCGGTCTTTATAAAAAAGCTGCACGCCAACACGGCACGGTACTTAAACAAGGAGGACAAAACCCAAGGCCGCAAGGTCTGGCATCAATTCTGGGATACACATATCACCAACGAGAAATCCTGGCTGGCCCGCCTGCGTTATGTACACACCAATCCGGTGCATCATGGCGTGGTTGCCCATGCCGAGGAATACCGCTGGTGTTCAGCCGCATGGCTGGCGAGAAATGCAAAGCCGGGCTTTGTGAAAACATTGGAGACGTTCAAGACGGATATGGTATCCGTACCGGATGACTATTGACGCGCCCGCCGGTGAGACCTTGACGAGTCAAGTTCTTGAGAGCGGTGACGAGTCACCGCAGTCCACATTTGGAGTGCGGCGAGTTCTCGCCGCTCTCGACGGCGGGAGTTCTCACGCCGTCACCGAGCATAAGCAGCCCACAACCCGAGCAACCCAAACATGGCAACAATCGCACTAAAACTTAAAACGCTTCACGCGATAGGCTTGCATAATGTGGCCCGCGTGTTCGCATACCGCCTCCGTTTGCGGCTGGGCATCCACCCGGTGCAGCACATCGCCGCGGTCGTACCGGCCGGAGCCTACTTCCGTCTACCGGATTCGCCTCGCCACACGGACCTTACAGCCAATCGCCAATGGCAGGAGGCGCATCACTATTTTGGCTGGTTCAAGCGACCTTCGACGGCAATCCCCGATTGGTTCACCAACCCCTTCACTGGCATGCGATTTGCCGATGTCAAACGGCCCTGGTGGCAGATCCCTGACTTCAACCCCGGAATCGGGGATATCAAAACGATCTGGGAAGCCTCGCGCTTCGACTGGGTGATCGGCTTTGCCCAGCAGGCCAGCCAGGGGGATACCGCCGCACTGGACAAACTGAATCGCTGGCTGGCCGACTGGTCACAAAAGAATCCACCCTACTTCGGCCTAAACTGGAAATGCGGGCAGGAAGCATCCATCCGGGTGATGCATCTAGCGATGGCGGCACTGATTCTGGACCAGGTTGAAAACCCTTTACCCACACTCCAGACGCTGATTCGCGTACACCAGATGCGCATCGCGCCCACGCTCAGTTATGCCATCGCCCAGGATAATAACCACGGCACGTCCGAAGCCGCCGCGCTCTTTATCGGCGGCAGCTGGCTGGCAACGCTGGGCGATAAGCAGGGACGAACGTGGGCCATAAAAGGACGCAAATGGCTTACAAATCGAGCCCGCATGCTGATTGAAGCAAGTGGGTCTTTCAGCCAATATTCGGTCAATTATCATCGCGTGATGCTCGACACCTATTGCATGGCAGAGATTTGGCGGCGCAAAACAAATCGACCGGTATTCAGACCTCGGCTTTACGAACGGCTCAATAAAGCGGCTTACTGGCTATATGCGTTTACGAATCCGAATACGGGCGATGCCCCCAACCTCGGGGCCAATGATGGGGCGCGTCTTCTGCCGCTGACCGACACGGATTATCGCGATTACCGACCCTCGGTCCAGTTGAGTATGGCCTTATTCAGCAACTCCCGTGCATATGAACCGGATGGCACGTGGAATTACCCCTTGCAGTGGCTGGACATCCCCCTGCCCCATGCGCTGGCCAAACTGCCGCCATCACAGCATTTCATGCATGGCGGGTACGCCATGCTGCGCCATGATGCCGCGGTCGCCATGCTGCGCTACCCGCGCTTCCGGTTTCGCCCCAGCCATGCGGATGCCTTGCATGTGGATTTCTGGCTGCGAGATGAGAATGTGCTGCGCGATGGCGGGTCGTTCTCGTATGCCGACAATGAGGCGGTTGACACTTTCAGCGGCACCGCCAGCCATAATACGATTCAGTTCGATGATCGCGACCAGATGCCACGGCTAGGGCGGTTCCTTTTCGGCGAATGGCTCTACACCAACCAATTTGAGCCGATCACGGAAACCGACAGCACGGTAACCACATCCGTCCAATACAAGGACTGGCTGGGAGCTTTTCATACCCGGCAGATTGCCCTCTCTCCGCGGGAATTGCGCATAACCGATGAAATCGGCGGTTTCAAACAAAAGGCCATCCTGCGCTGGCGGCTCACGCCGGGGGAGTGGATGCTTGACGGGAATCGCGTATCCAATGGCAAGATTGCGCTCACCGTAACTGGAACTATGCCGATTGAACGATTGGAACTGACAGAAGCGACCGAATCACGCTACTATTTGCAGAAAACCAGTTTGCCTGTGCTGGAGGTGGAAGTCACTAGCACCGGCACACTGGAAACAGAATTAACTTGGGAAACGGCGTGAGAACTCCCGCCGTTGAGAGCGGCGAGAACTCGCCGCAGTCCATAGATGTGGAGTGCGCTGAGTTCTCAGCGCTTTTATCGGCGGGAGTTCTCACGCCGACACCAGCAGGGCCATTCATGAATATTTTATACTTCCACCAACATTTCAAAACACCCACCACGGCCGGCGGCACGCGCTCCTATGAGCTTGCACAGCGACTGATCGCCAGGGGGCATGCCGTTACCATGGTCTGCGGCAAGACGGATGATCTCGGACTGCAGCCAAGCGGACGCAAAGGCGTTCTTCGCGGAAATATCGACGGTATCGACGTCATCCAGATCGATATCCCCTATAGTAATTATGACGGCATTCTCAAGCGTGCTTTGATTTTCATCCGCTTTGCCTGGGCCAGTATCGGTGTTGCCCGACGTGAGGATTATGATCTTTTGTTGGCGACCTCCACGCCCCTAACGGCAGGTATTCCCGGCATTGTGATGAAGCTTTTGCGGCGCAAGAAACCTTTTGTTTTCGAAGTGCGCGATTTGTGGCCGGAGCTGCCAAAGGCGCTCGGCATGAAAAACCCGCTATTGCTGGGCGGCATGAGCCTGCTGGAATGGCTCAGCTACCACACGGCAGATGCCTGCATCGGCCTCTCGCCCGGAATTTGCGAGGGGATCGCCAAGCGCAGCCAACCGGGCAAGCGCATCGCCATGATCCCGAATAGTTGCGATCTCGACCTCTTCTCCCCCGGCAGCCGGCAGGAATTAGAACTCGAAGGAGTGGACGCCAATGATTTGGTCGCGGTATTCACCGGGGCACACGGAATTGCCAACGGGCTCGATGCCGTGCTAAATGCCGCCGCAGAGTTGATCAAGCGGCAACGCACCGACATCAAGCTGGTCTTCATCGGCGATGGGAAACGGAAACCCGCACTCATGAAACGAGCAGAACAAGAGCATCTGACGAACTGCCTCTTTCTGGATCCGATGCCGAAACGGCAATTAAACAAGCTGATCGGCTACGTGGATGTGGGGCTGATGATCCTTGCCAATGTACCAGCCTTCTATTACGGGACCTCCCCCAATAAATTCTTCGACTATATCGCCTCGGGCCTGCCGGTCCTGAACAACTATCCCGGCTGGCTGACAGACCTGATCAAGGCGAATGACTGCGGTCTGGCCGTTCCGCCGGATGATCCGCAGGCATTCGCCAATGCCCTGATTGAACTGGCTGACAACCCGCAACGCCGCAAGCAGATGGGCCTCAATTCAAGAACCCTGGCCGAACGCGAATTCAACCGCGATCATCTGGGCGAACAGTTTGTCGACTTTTTGGAAGAGACGGCCACAAATATATGGAGTAGACTACAGACCGCCTAGGGATAGACTTTAGACTTGGGGAGACCTTGACGAGTCAAGGGGTTGAAAGCGGCGACGAGTCGCCGCAGTCCACATCTGGAGTGCGGCGAGTTCTCGCCGCTCTCGACGGCGGGAGTTCGCACGCCGTCCCCGAGCATAAGCCGAGTTTATCCGCAACAGAAAAGGACCACGAAAATGAAAATCATATCCGTCGTCGGAGCACGCCCCAACTTCATGAAAATCGCTCCCTTCTGCCATGCGGTGGACCGGTATAATCGGAGCATCCAGCAATCATCTGGAGTGCGGGGACTCGTCACCGCTCTCGACGGCGGGAGTTCTCACGCCGTCCCCCAGCAGCCCGCGCAATCCTCACCGTCCAACGCATCATCGCCGTACGCCCCTGACGCCGTGACAAGTCCCGTTGTTGAAAGCGGCGAGAACTCGCCGCACGCCACATCGGCCCCCATCACCCATATTCTCGTTCATACCGGGCAGCATTATGATGAACGCATGTCGGCTACATTCTTTGATGCCCTCATCATACCTCGCCCTGACATCGACCTCGAAGTAGGGTCAGGCTCCCATGCCGAACAAGTCGGCCACACGATGATTGCATTTGAGAAGGTGCTTTTGGAACATCGCCCCGATTGGGTGGTTGTCGTGGGCGATGTCAATGCCACCTGCGCCTGCTCGATCACCGCCAAGAAGTTGTGCATCAAGGTCGCCCACATCGAGGCCGGCCTGCGTTCGTTCGACATGGCCATGCCGGAGGAAATCAACCGACTGGTGACCGACCGCCTATCGGACTTGCTGCTGACGCCGGATCGTCTTTCCAGCGAGAACCTCCGCAAGGAGGGCGTCCCGGAAGAAAAAATCCACTTCGTCGGCAACATCATGATCGATACCCTGGAGGAACACCGCGACGCCGCCAGCAAACTGGATATTGCCGCGATCATCGAGCACAACCTCCTTGAACGAGCCCCCCTCGCTGGTGCTTCCTTTCCTTCCGGTGAGATCTTGACGAGTCAAGGTCTTGAGAGCGGCGAGAACTCGCCGCACTCCACATCTGGACTGCGGGGACTTGTCACCGCTCTCGACGGCGGGAGTTCTCACGCCGTCCCCCCACCCTCAACCTTCAACCTTCAACCTGCAACCTTCGCGCTCATGACCCTCCACCGCCCCTCGAACGTCGATCAGCGAGCGGTCCTCGAGCCCATTATCGACTTTCTGATGGATGAAGTATGCGCGAAAATGCCTTTGATCTGGCCGATTCACCCGCGCACGCAGAAGCAATTGCAAACCTTCGGGCTCTGGGAACGGGCAACCAGGACACCGAACCTGATCCTACTTCATCCGCTGGGTTATCACGAGATGCTGCGCCTGAACATGGATGCCGCGATCATGCTGACAGATTCGGGAGGGCTTCAGGAGGAGTGCTGTGTGCTCGGCACCCCCTGCCTGACGCTGCGCTGGAACACGGAACGACCCGTGACCCTGCGCGAACATGGCGGCGCCAGCGTACTGGTGGGCAATGATGCACAGCGACTGAAAACCGAATTCCACGCCACGCTTGCAACCGAGAGAAAACCCCAACGCCCCGAACTATGGGATGGCCACACCGCCGGTCGAATAGTCGAGGCACTTGTTGCCGCAAGGTGAATGCGGTGATGCTGCAGGATATGGGGAAAAGCAGAAAGGCTGAAACCTGAAACCTGAAATTTGGGATAGACTTTGGACTTGGGGCTTGGAGAGACCTTGGGTTGGGGAGACCTTGACGAGTCAAGGTCTTGAGAGCGGCGAGAACTCGACGCAGTCCACATGTGGCGTGCGCTGAGTTCTCAGCACCATGTCCGCCGAAGCTTTAGCGAAAATGGAAAAGAATAGAACCGGCAAGAGGAAAGGCAGTTCAGCGGTTGAGGTCGTGGATGACGCCGATGCCGCAGAGCGTGAGGTCGGGGTCGATGCGGTAGGCCAGGCCACTGCCCTTGAGCACCCAGCCGACGAAGCCGCCAGTGGCGCAGAGCGCCGCCTCCCGCGTCTGCGCGCTCTGCAGGAGGTGGTCCGTGATCTCGCGCACCATGCCGCGATAGCCGATACGCGCCCCGATCCGCATGGCCCCCTCGGTACTGCGCCCGACCCGCTCGCAGCGTCCTCGCGGGCTGATCAGCGGCAGCAGGGCGGTACGGTCGGCCAGATAATCAGTCATCAGCGGTAAGCCCGGCGCGATCACGCCGCCGATGTAGGCATTGTCGCGGTTGATCACATCAAAGGTCAGCGCGGTGCCGAAGTCGGCCACGATCACCGGTGCCCCGTATTTGAAGACCGCACCGCAGGCATTAGCCAGCCGGTCGGCACCAATCGTTTCCGGACGCGGGTAGTCCACGCGAACAGACAGCCGGACGGTATGATCGATGACCAGCGGTTCGCTGCCCAGCAGGCGCTTGATCAGCTTGCACCAGCGGCGATTCACCGCCGGCACCACGGAGCTGAGGGCGGCCCCTTCCGGTTGCGCGACCTTGAGGATCGCCGCCAACGTCCGCTCGACGGTCGTCAGATCCTCGATACCGCCGCGCACGGCATGCACCGCACTGGCCACCCCGTTCTCGACCAGCGCCAGGGTCGTGCTCGTATTACCGACATCAATCGCGAGGCATTTCATCGGCGTAGCATCTCCAGGGAAAGGTCGATCGAACGGACCGTGTGCGTCAGGCACCCCAGCGAGACGGCATCCACCCCGCTGCGGGCCACCTCCTCGATCGTGGCCAGCGTAATGCCGCCGGAGGCCTCGGTTCGGCACCGCCCGTCAACCAGTGCCACGCAGGCCGCCATGGTCGCCGGTTCCATATTGTCGAGCAGCACCCAGTCGGGCTGGCCTTCGAGGGCACTGGCCAGTTCCGCCTGGCTCTCGACCTCGATCTCGATCTCCAGCTCGGGATACCGCCGCCGCGCCTCGCGCACGGCCGCGCCCAGATCGTCCCCTCCCGTGCCCTTCCAGAGCCAGCGGTGGTTGTCCTTGATCAGGACCTTGTCGTACAGGCCGATGCGATGATTCGTCCCGCCGCCGCACAGCACGGCGTGTTTCTCAAACGTGCGCAGTCCGGGCGTAGTCTTGCGCGTGTCGAGGATCAGGGTGCCCTGCGCCGCGACTTTTTCGACAAAGGCGGTGGTGTGGGTGGCAATGCCGCACATGCGCTGCATGAAGTTCAGTGCCGTGCGCTCGCCGGTCAGGATCACCCGCGCCGGGCCCTTGAGCCGCATCACGGTCTCGCCCGCCGCCGCACGCCCGCCTTCCGTCACACACGTCTCGATGGCCATCGCGGGTGCCAGCGTCGTGAAGACATAACGCGCCACATCCGTGCCGGCAACCACGCAGGCTTCACGGGCCAGGATCTCGGCCTCCACAATCAAGTCGTCCGGCACGAGGGCCAGCGTGGTGGCGTCGCCGCTGCCAATGTCCTCCTCCAGCGCGGCCGCGATCCGCTGCCTGACAACGGCCTCCCGCGTAATATCCTGCAAGTCGCTGCTCATGTTCCAATACTCCATTCCGAGGGCATGTAGGCATACCCTTCAAAGTTGCGGTTGCATTCAATCGTGATCGGGAAACAGTTGTCCATACGATGGTAATTGACACGGTGATCGGATGAGTGGACGGAAAACGAGAAGAGGTAAAGCCCGGCGGCCATCGGCAACTCGCGCAGATGCAGGGTCACGGCCCCATCGCTCACAATCTGGTCGATGACCAGTCCCGAGACCTGCGTATTGCTGCCGTGGACGATACGGCCCTCGCTGTCGCTGACCGAGAAGCCGAATACCGGCGAGGCAATCGGCTTTTCCGCCTGGTAACGGACCGTGGCGCAAAGGTCGCCACCCCATTGGAAGGTATCGCGTTCCGTCCCGTCGGCATCGTGAAAGCGCACACTGGTGATTTTCACCTCACCCGTGCCCCACTCGCGCTGGTAGATTTCGGTATTGCGCCGCCGCGTCAGCCCCTCGTATTCCCCGATCATGGTCTTCGGCGCGCCGAGCCCCAGCATTTTCCCCCGGTCGAGGAAAAGAATCCGGTCGCTGATACGCTGGATCGTGTGCAGGTCGTGCGAGATGATCAGCATGGTCTTGCCCTGCCGCCGGAACTCGCGCATCTTGTCGATGCACTTCTTCTGGAAGGCGGCATCCCCCACCGCCAGGACTTCATCGATCAGCAGGATATCGGGATCGACCTCGACCGCCACCGCGAACCCCAGGCGCACATACATGCCGGAGGAGTAGTGCTTCACGGGCTGATCGATAAAATCCTGTAGGCCCGCGAACTCGACAATGGCATCGAAGCGCGCCATCATCCGATTGCGCGGAATACCCATGATCGCGCCGTAGAGAAAGACGTTCTCACGCCCCGAGAGATCCGGATGGAATCCCGCGCCGAGTTCCAGCAGCGAGGAGACCTGTCCCTGCGTCTCGATCGTGCCCTGCGTCGGGAAGATGGTCTTGGTCAGCAGCGAGAGCAGCGTACTCTTGCCGGCACCATTGGCCCCGATGATGCCCAGCGTTTCCCCGCGATTGACGGAAAAACTGACCTCATCGATCGCCTTGAGCATCCGTGGAGGAGTGCGATGACGCAGGCATTCCAGGACCTTTTGCTTGAGGCTCTGGCCCCCGCCCGACAGCCGGTAGACCTTGCTGATATTCTCAACCTTGATGGCTACATTCTCGTCCATACTCCCCCTAAAGCACATCACCGAATTTCGCCTGCGAGTTCTGGAATGTGAACAGCCCGATTCCGAGCACAGCCAGGCAAACCAGCAGTGAGGTTAATACCCCGGCGGCCGGTACCGCCGACAAGTCGGGCATGGCCTCGCCCATCAACAATCGACGGTAGCACCAAACGATTCCCGTCATCGGGTTCATGAATGCCAGCCAAGCCAGCTTAGGCGGCAGAAATGCCAACTGCTGTCTCACCGGATAGAAAATCGGCGAGAGGAAGAACCATGCCAGCGTACCAATTCCCAGCATATGCTCCGTATCCCGCAGAAAAACATTCGCGGTCGACAGGATCAGTGCCATGCCGAAACAAAGGGTGATCTGTACCAGCAGTACAAATGGAAGCAAGTACAGGGATTGCATCGGCATCCCAGCCACCAGCAGGTAAGGCAGTAGCACACACCATGTGAGCAGGAAATTAATCACATTCGCGCAAACCATTGCCAGGGGCAGGATAATGCGGGGGAAAGCCGTTTTTTTGACCAGGTTCACATTCCCCATCACGGCATACAGTGAATCGTTCAGGCACATCGCCAGGAACTGCCAGACGCAAATACCGATCACCAGGGATTGGAGATAGTTCGGCTGGCCCTGATTGAACCGCAGGATCGCGGCAAAAACGGCATAGATCAGAATCAGGAAGAGCGGACCCAGCAGCGACCAGAAGAAGCCGAGCGTCGAGCCCTTGTAGCGGATCTTGAGATTGCGGCAGACCAGGATCCAGAGCAGCTCGCGCCAGCGCCACATCGTCTTGAACCGTGACATCATTCGTTAAACTCCCAATCACCTATAACTTAAATTCATTCAATTAAAGTTTTAACCACAGAATACACAGAATACACGGAAACTAACAGTACGTTAAACCCATAGTGCACGGCCACAAAAAGACACATAATGCACAAAATAATTCGTTGTTTCTTTTGTGGTTTTTGTGGTTAACCCAATCGCTGTATTCCCGCCGGTGGAAGATCACAACGCGGCGCAGGCGGCCGCCCGGCGCTGGATCTCGTCAAACCGTTTTGCCTTGATCAGCCCCCGTTCGGCAATCCAGGAGCCCCCGATAGCCGCCACGCAATCGAGCGCCAGATAATCTTTGGCGTTCTCGGCATTGATACCGCCCAGCGGCAGGAACTTCACACCCGCCTGGCCGTAGGGGGCGTCGAGCGCCTTAAGCATCGGGATGCCGCCGGCGATCGAGGCCGGGAAGAATTTCAGCAGCCGGTGCCCCAGCGCCAGCGCCGCCTCCACGTCGGTCGGTGTCATCACACCGGGGAAATAACTGTAGCCGCGCGCCTCCGCCGCTGCCGAGACCGCCGCGTTCAGTCCGGGGCTGACCGCGAATGCCGCCCCGGCGTCGATCGCGCGGCCAAGCTGTTCGTCCGTCAACACCGTGCCGGCACCGATCAGCATTTCCGGACGCGCCGCCGCGATTCGCCGGATACCCTCCTCGGCGGCTGGGGTTCGCAGTGTCAGCTCGATCACCTTGATGCCCCCAGCCAGCAGTGCATCCGCCAGCGGCAGCGCGTCATCCGCCGCGTCCAGTGTCAACACCGCTACCACCCGGCTCTCCCGGATCCTCGCGATAATTTCCGGCTTCGTCATTTGAAACTCCTTGCCTATAACCACTATGTATTGTGGTTTTTTTCTCTCTCTGGACACGACTACTGCCAGCCTATGTCGGACTACGATTACGGGCGACGATTACGGATTACGATGAGAGCGAAGCACCAATTGTCCATCGTAATCGTCGCCCGTAATCGTCAACCGATCTCCCTCTCTGCTTTCCGCCCACAAGGAAGTAGGTCGTGGCGCCCTCGCCCGACCGCCGCGCATAAGTCACCCGGCTGCCAGCGCTGCTTATGCTCGGCTGGACAGGCGAGGCGCCTGTCCTACGTTCGCCCTCATATTCTCCTGTAAAGTTACCCCACCCATTTTCGACCTGCAAACCGGGCGGCGGGCACGCCCGCCACATCAGCGCTGCACACGCCCGGAACCGCTGCCTTTCATCAACCCCTCGACTTCGGCTTCCGACACCAGATTGAAATCGCCGCTGATCGTATGCTTCAGGGCACTGGCGGCCACGGCGAACCGGATGGCCTCCTGCGGTGCGCGGAAGCGCTCCGAACGCAGCGCGTGAATCAGTCCGGCCCCGAAGGAGTCCCCGCCGCCAACGCGATCCACGATGTCGTGGATCTCGTAGGGCCGGTAATTGCTTTCGCCGTCGAGCGGCGCGAAACAGACCGAGTCCGTGGCGCGTTCGTACAACATCGCGCCCCAATTGTTGTGGTCCGCCGAATAACTCTCGCGCAGCGTGATCGCCACTCGCTGCACGTTGGGGAAGCGCTCGGCTATCTCGCGGGCGACCTCCACGTAGGCTTCCGCCGCAATCTGGCCGTCCTCGATGGATGTGCCTGAGGCATGGATATCGAGCACATCGGCGGCATCCTCCTCATTGGCGATCACCACCGTCACCGCTTTCAGAATTTCCGTCATGCAGGCCTGGGCCAGTGCCTTGGGACTCTTTGTGTCATCCCAGCGCCAGAGTTTCTTACGGAAATTGAGGTCGACCGAGACCGAGATTCCCCTGGCCGCCGCCGTCTTGACGAGTTGAAGCGTGGCTTCGCAGGCCGACTGGCTCAGCGCGGGGGTGATGCCGGTCGTATGCACCCAGTCCACGCCTGCCAGTGCCGCCTCGAAATCGTAGGACGCGGCGGGTGCCAGTGCGATACTCGATCCCGCGCGGTCGTAGGCGACCACCGACGGGCGCGCATTCGATCCGGTTTCCAGGAAGTAGATGCCGAAACGGCCTTCGCCGCCGATTCTCAGACGCGACGAATCCACGCCGTAGCGGCGCATCTCCGCCAGGAAAGCCCCCGTCACCGGCCCGTCGGGCAGGGCCGAGAGGAACGTGACGTCATCACCTAGATTCGCCAGCGACACGGCCACATTCGCCTCGCCGCCACCGAACCCCGCCACCAGCGACCCCGGCAGACATTGCCCCAGACGCAAACGATCCGGCGTTGAAAGCCGCAACATCACCTCGCCAAACGTTAAAACCATCGCTAATCCTCTCTCGGTTTGAAAAACAAAACGGCACGGACCTCTAGACAATAGAAGCCCGACGCCGTTTTTTCAATCCTTCTTTTCGTCCTAACGCAACCAGCCGCCGACAAGCACCTCCGGCGGAACGGCGGGCTGTAGCGGATCCCAAGGCGGCATATCTGCCGGATGGTAGATATCCGAGTTATTGTTCACTTCCGTAAACCCAACGGAAATGATCCCGCCTTTGATGTTAACGTTGTTCTCAATGTAGGCATTAACACCGGCATAAACCAAACCATTCAAAACGCCTCGGTTTCCCATAATCACGTTACCCGTCGCCAGCAGCGCCGGCATGCCGGCCGCATAGGGCGTCTGATCAAAATTATTCTCCAGCGTTATGTTCCCGTTAGCCACCAACGTGCCGACCAGCGAACTGTTGTTACTGATCCGGACATCGCCGTTGACGTAGATAATCCCATTCGCGGGGGCCAAATTAACGCCCTTAAACGTTTGGTTGCCATTGTAGTAGAGTCCCCCATCGATGGCCAACTGGCGATAACTGTCGAAATTAAACGCCGGTAGTTCTCGAACCGGCACCCCCGGAACCAGGGTTGCATCAAGATTGCCAATGCTTTCCACAGCCGTAATTGTTCCTTGGGAATCGTCGCCGACGCCTGCATAGAAATCCCCGTTCTTGGCACCACCGGCTGACGTTATCTTCTGGTTGGAATGGACATTCCCCCGAATCGTAAAAGCGGCAGTGTCAAAGCGTACATCACCACCGGAAAGGATCGCGCCATCCAAGCTGAAGAGCATATCGTTACGGTCCCGTTCGGTCCCCAGCAATTCCACGGCAACAACCCGCGTCACCGCGCCCACGGTACCCTGACTCGTGATGATCACATTTCCACCGGGCATCGTCTTGCTGACGACCGCGAACGTGCCCTCGCCGAACGTGCTTGAGTTGGTGCTGTCCTGCCACGCCAGATAATCCGCACTCAGGCGTCCGATCATATCGCCAATGCCTGCCTCGGCAACATTGAGCGCTTGCGTGTTCACCAACTGGCGACGCATGCGGAAGCTCGCATTCGAGGCCAGCGCCACCATGGCCGCACCCGCCATCATCAGAACCCCGGAAACCAGCATCACGACCATGAGGACGGAGCCATCCTTCCCCGACGCGCGCCTGATATTCATGCGATCCTCCTCTTTCCCGTTCCCGTTATAAAACCGTCTCACAAATCCTTATCGCTACCGCCCGGTGTTAAGCGGGCGAACCTCCATGATGCCAGCTGCACGCTCCATGCCGTACGGACCTTCCCGGAAGATCTCCAGCTCCGCCTCAACCCCCTTGATAAAGGACTGCCCGTTGATATCGGCCGTGATGATGCCGTAATCCGGTCCACGCGCCAGATCGACCGTCAGATCCACGATGCCAGTCGGGGCTTCCCAGGTAATCGTCACATCTCTAACCTTGGGCAAGCGCGTGTGATCGCCAGCAACCGAGAAAAGGACTTCGTACTGCACATAGCGCCCACCATTGATCGGGCTCAGGTCATTGCCGGTGTTCCCTTGGAAGTAGCCCATCGGATACCACCAGCCGGCATCACTCATATCCGGATTACTCGCACTGCGAACCCGGATATCGACATCCCCATAAGGGAATGGCTCCACATGTGTCCATGTCAGGGTCTTGTAGACGGGGGATGCATTGCGCGTATCGAATACAGCCGAACGATAAACCCCATTGGATGGGGCACGCACTTCCATGGCCCCCATCGCGACCAGACGGTGGTCGGGCACACCGTCGAGATAGGATAATGTGTTGGCCGCACTGCCCGACCACATCCGGGCATCCGTCTGCCCTACAGGAATCGCATTGCCGGCATCACGCCGTTCCCAGCGCACCAGATAACTTTTATCGCGATCAATCCCGTAGCGCAGCCAATCCGTCCAGACGGATGCCCCCGCGCCGATCAGCGCATACGCCGATCCGCCAAAGGTGAGCGGTTGCGCGGTGCCCGCGACAAATTGATCGTCTGCAAGGCGTTCGCCGAGCTGGACGTTGCGCACATGCAGGTTATTATTCAGTCCTGCACTGAACTGAAAGCGCGCAAACGCGCCATTCAGGAAGATCGCGGACGGAACGTTGGTCCCGCCATGAATCACATTGACCGTGGCAATGTTCGTAACCGTCAAGGAGTTGGCGACCCCGTCGGTCACATTTTCAGCACTCCAGCTCAGCCCCTCGTCCATCCCGATGATAATATCCGGGATATACGGCGACTGCCCCAGGAACGACATGTCAATCTGACGACTGCAATTAGAGGCGATCGCGCCCGGCGGGTTGTCGAAATTCGTATCGCACCACAGATCGTTCTGAACCTTGAAGGTCAGCTTGCTACCCGCTGGGCCCGCGCCCGCGAAGTTGGGGGTAAAGGTCAATTGGCTGCGCCCACTCCAGGACGCCCCATATGTGGACATGTCCTGCGCCGCCAATGAACCCCCGCTGACACTGGCGCTGAAATAGGGCGACGCGGGGTGGGTATTGGCGGGCAGAACAATCTCGCCTTCTTGCGGACTGCCGCTAAAACTCACGGCAAAACGATCGACGCCAACGTTGTATCCCGTGCTATCGGCATTCTTGCGCTGCACGGTAAACGTAAGATCATGGGTGCCGTTACCCAGGACCATGCTTCCCCAGTTGAGCGTACGCGCCCGTTCATATTGCGGGGCATAACCATCAAAGCTCATATCAGGGGGACGAAACACCATATTGACCAGGTTGCGGAAAAGCGTCCTGCTCGTTACATCCTCACCGGCCATCGCCGCATTCTGCACATCCTCGAGACTCGCGGAATCGACAACACTGACCAGCTGGGCATAGATCTGGTCTGGTGTTGCCGCCTGATTGCGGGGACTGAACGTGGAGCGGATCAACTCGTCGGGCGATCCCGGACGAACATGATAGATGACGGTCGTATCCCAGATGATATTCCCGCTGGCATCCCTTTGCAAAAGGCCATCGTTGCCCGGTGTCGCTAATGGGAAACTGATGGCCGTATACTCGGCGGCAGAGGCTGGATAGAAGGCCATCAGACCGATCCCGACACTGGAAAGTCGAAGGTCATACTGCATACGTTCCATCGACATTTCAAGATCCATATGCAGTTCGGAGCGGATCCCGGCCGCCCGCCAGGCCCGCAACACATTGACAAGCCCCGTGGTTGCACCAGCGATGACCATGACGGAAATGGCCGAAGCGACCATGACTTCAACCAGTGTGAAACCAGCCTTTGCCAAAAGACCCGCCGCGTGTTTTCTTCCTTGCATGGCTTACATCCTCACAGCGATCAGGTTTTCCATGACCAAGGGCTCCGAAAGGCCCGCTTTCGAACGCACCGGAAAGCGTACCCCCACTTGTATACGGACGGTGTGCGGGGCCGTTACGGTATTGGTGAAAATGTCTGTCGAACGCCGGAACGTGCCCGACGAATCCGCGTTTCCATGACGATCGATGGGCACCTCGTTCTCGATCAACAGGGTTAGGCTGTCGTAATCAAAGCTCCGGGCCCGCTGTATGCGATTACGCGCGATGGCCGTCGCGCGGTAATGATTGGTCGTCATGTCAAGCGTTCGAAGACCCACGATGAAGGATGCCAGGAAGCCCCCGAGGAAAAGCATCAGGATGGTGGACGCGACCATCACCTCGGTCAAGGTGAATCCCCCGCAGGAGCGTTTCCGTACCGCTGAGTGACTCGTGTTTGTATACATGTACCCCTCTCTCTCGGATAAGCCTGGAATTTCCGCTGTTTCGGCCAAACGCATCTGACAGTATAGTAGAAGCATATTGTATGCCAGTTTATATTATCATGAACACTCCCCCCTCTGTCCAGTGTTTCGAAACGCTTTCGACCGCAGATCGTTCTCGTATTTGCGAATCCGCATGACAATGCGAATCGGTTTTTACACAGCGACGGCCTGCATAAAGCATTGACGGCGACGGGGTCCTACTGCTAGAAATGCACCGTTCAAAGGGTACTGATCGTCGCATAACAAAAGGAGGCTTCCGGATGAACCATCGACTACTGCACCTGACCATCGTCGCCATCGCGCTCGCATGCCTGGCTCCCGTGGACCTGCCGGCCCAGGAAGGCGAACTGCGCTACACGATCACGGTAACCAAGTTCAAGAACGAAGCCAATTTCGGGGGGCGCTGGGATCTGGGTGACGGCTTCACCACGATCATGACCGATGTCCTGAACGAGACCGGCAAGTTCATCGTGCTGGGTGATACCGAGATGCGCGGTGCCGCGCTGGTGGAACAGGACTTCGCGGCCAGCGGACGCACAGCCGGCGGCAAGAAAGCCCCGAAGACCGGACGCATGACGCCCGCGCAACTGCTGGTGCGCGGTTCCATCACGCATGCCCAGGAGACCGGGGGCGGCGATGGCGGGATCAATTTCAAGGGAATCCGCCTCGGCGGCAGCAAGGCCAGTGCCGAGGTCAATATCACCCTGTATCTGGTGGATTCCGAGACCGGCCAAGTCGTGGCCTCAAAGAAGGTCGAGGGCAAGAGCGGCAAGCGCGGCATCGGTGTCGGCTATTACGGATCGAAGCTCGGCGGCCTGACCGGGGGACTGGACGGCTTCACCAGCGACAACATCGGCAAGGCCTGCGAGGCGGCGGTCTCCGATGGCGTCAAATTCCTGATCGAGCAGCTCGAGAAAATCCCGTGGGAAGCCTCTGTAGTCCTGGCCAAGGATGATCGTGTGATCATCAACCGCGGCACCCGCGAAGGCGTGGCGACGGGGATGCAGTTCAAGGTCGGCAGCGTGGAGGAACTGGTTGATCCCGACACGGGCGAAGTGCTCGACAGCGAGATGACCACCGTGGCCGAACTGGAGGCCGACGAGGTGAAGGAAAAGATCACCTATTGCAAGATCCTTTCCGGTAGCGGCATCGAGAAAGGCATGACCGTCTTTGCCAAATAAGGCCATGCCGTCGGATCTGGATGCCTACCTGCGCGACTGCCGCCAGACGGTGGAGGCTGAGCTCGATCGTGTGCTTCCGCCAGCGAATGAAGCGCCTGCCCTCCTGCATGAGGCCATGCGCTACAGCGTGTTCGCGGGTGGCAAGCGCATCCGCCCGGTCTTCGCCATCGCGGCCGCCGAATGCCTGGGCGGTAGCCGTCAGGCCGCCCTGCCGGCGGCAGCGGCCGTCGAACTGCTGCATACCTACACGCTGATCCACGATGACCTGCCCTGCATGGACGACGACGACTTCCGGCGCGGCCGCCCGAGCTGCCACAAGGCCTTCGGCGAAGCCAATGCCCTGCTCGCGGGCGATGCCCTGCTGACACTCGCCCTCGAGACCGCCGCTAGCTCGCCGGTCGCACCCGGGGCCATTGTACGTGCGCTCGCCTCCGCGGCAGGCAGCCGCGGCGTCGTGGGTGGCCAGGTGGCCGACCTGGCCGCCACCGGACAACACCCGGACGAGGCGACCATGCGCTTCATCCACGAGCACAAGACGGCCGACCTGTTCCGCGCGGGGATCGAAATGGGGGCGCTGAGCGCAAGCGCGGACGCCGACGCACTAACCGCGCTGAGTGCGTTCGGACGCGCCTGCGGGCTCGCCTTCCAGATGGTGGACGACCTGCTCGATGCGGACAACCCCGACGATCACAGTTTCTCCTGCGTACACATCATGGGCGTGGAACGGGCCAGGGCCCTTGCCACCACGCTGACCGCCGACGCCATGGACGCCCTCCGCCCATTCGGCGACGCGGCCGACACCCTGCGCGCCCTTGCCCGGCGCCTTCTGGAAAGGACATCATGACCACAACTGCCTGGATTGCAACAACCGGTGCCATCATCACCGCTTATCTACTCGGCTCGATTCCCTTCGGGCTGCTGATCGGCCGCCTGCGCGGCATCGACATCCGCCAGGTCGGGAGCTGCAACATCGGGGCCACCAACGTCATGCGTTCGGTCGGCAAAGGCTGGGGCATCCTGACGCTGCTGCTGGATGCGCTCAAGGGGTACATTCCGGCAGCTCTTTTCCCCTGGCTCCTGCATGAACTGGCACTGCTTGCGGACGCCCCGGCCTGGCTGAAGATCGCCTGCGGCTGCGCAGCCATTCTCGGCCACAACTTCCCGCTCTACCTGCGGTTCAAGGGCGGCAAGGGTGTCGCCACCTCCGCCGGCGTCCTGCTCGGGATCGCCCCGCGGGCCCTGCTGATCGGCCTTGGCACCTTCGCCATCGTCTTCGGCATCAGCCGCTTTGTTTCGCTCGGATCGATCACGGCCGCCATCGTCATCCCGGCGGCGGGGTTCTGGCTGTATGAGGGCAAGCTGGTTCCTGCCATCCTGACGGTGCTTGGCCTCCTGGTGATCTGGCGGCACAAGGCCAATATCCGCCGCCTGCTCAATGGCACGGAAAACCGGATCGTTTTCGGGGAAAAGTCGAAAGTCGAAAGTCGAAAGTCGAAATAGAGGCCGAAAACCGCCATTGCCGCTTCGTCGTTCTGTAGCCCGCTTGCGCCGCGAGCGCGGCTTCTGCGTTGTAAGCGAACGGCCGTTTGCCATGCCTGCGGGGATTCTCGCGACGCACGCACATCCCGCAGCCTCAGTCGCGGCGCGACTGGGCTACAAACCAATACTTACTTTAGCTTCGGCAATTTCACTTTCGGCAGGTGGCGGTGGTATTCCTGGATGCTGCACACGTCGATTTCCTGGTTCTGCTTCAACGCTTCCAGTCCGGCGATCGCCGCCCGCAGGCCGTCGATCGTGGTGGTGATCGGGATTCCCCGTATCACCGCATGCGAGCGCATCTTGATCTCGTCGATGCGCGGGGCCGGCCCGCTGGCCGGGGTGTTGATAATCCAGCCGACTTTCTTGTCCTCGATCATATCGACGATATTCGGCCGGCCTTCCAGGATCTTGAAAAGGGCCCGGCTGGCAATGCCCCGGTTGCGCAACGCCGTGCTGGTTCCCAAGGTGGCATACAGCGTGTAGCCCAGCGCCTCGAGCCGGGGGGCCAGCTCCTGCAGCTCCTCCTTGTCGTGGTCGCGCACACTGACAAAGACCGGTCCGGAAGCCGGAAGCCGATTGCCCGACGCCACCTGGCTCTTGAGGAAGGCCATGCCGCCGGTCCGGTCAATCCCCATCACCTCGCCAGTCGACTTCATCTCTGGGCTCAGGATCACGTCGATCCCCGGGAAACGCACGAACGGGAAAACCGCTTCCTTGACGGAAAAGTGCTTCGGCGTAACTTCCTTGGTAAACCCGAGGTCCTTGAGTTTGAAGCCCGCCATCACCAGCGCCGCCAGTTTGGCCAGCGGAACCCCGATCGCCTTGCTGACGAACGGCACCGTCCGCGAGGCTCGCGGGTTGACCTCGAGCACGTAGACCGTGTCCTCATGAATCGCGTACTGCACATTCATCAGACCGCACACATTCAGTGCCTTGGCAAAAGCAAACGTATGCTGCCGGATGGTCTCCTTGACGCTCTCGCTCAGCGAGGGGGCCGGGATCGTGCAGGCGCTGTCACCCGAATGCACGCCCGCCAGTTCGACGTGCTCCATGATCGAGCCGATCACCGAAGTCTCGCCGTCACTGATGCAGTCGACGTCGACCTCGACCGCATCCTCCAGATAGTGGTCAATCAGGACCGGACGGTCCTCAGACACATCGACCGCCTCGGTCATGTACTTGCGCAGCATCTCCACGTCATAGACAATCACCATCGCCCGGCCTCCCAGCACGAACGAGGGACGCATCAGCACCGGGAACCCGATCCGCGCCGCGATGACCTCGGCCTCCTCGATGCTGGTCGCCAGGCCATTCTCCGGCTGCTTGATTCCCAGCCCCGTCACCAGCTCCTGGAAGAACTTGCGGTCCTCGGCCGCCTCGATATCCTTCGGTTTCGTCCCGATGATATTGACGCCGTTCTTCTCCAGTGCCGCCGCCAGATTCAGCGGGGTCTGGCCGCCGAACTGCACGATCACCCCGTCGCAACCCTCGTTGCGATAGATGTGCAGCACGTCCTCCAGTGTCAGCGGCTCGAAATAGAGCCGGTCGCTGGTGTCGTAATCGGTACTGACCGTCTCCGGGTTGCTGTTGACCATGATCGTCTCGAACCCGGCATCGCGCAAGGCGAATGAGGCATGCACACAGCAGTAATCGAATTCGATACCCTGCCCGATCCGGTTCGGCCCGCCGCCGAGGATCATGATCTTCTTGCGCGTCCCCGGCCGACTCTCGTTCACATCGCCATAGGTCGAGTAGAAATAGGGTGTGAACGCCTTGAACTCGGCCGCGCAGGTATCGACCAGCCCGTAAACCGGCAGCAGTCCCGTCTTCTCGCGCGCCGCACGCACCGCATCCTCCGTGGTTTTGAGCAGGTAGGCGATCTGCCGGTCGGAATAACCAAAAGCCTTGGCCTGTTCGAACAGCGGACGATCCGCCACCAGCGCTTCCAGCGAACCCACCCCGCGGATCTCATCCTCGTAGGCGACCAGTTCCTTGAAATGGCGCAGGAACCAGCGGTCGATCTTCGTCATCTCGAAAACCGTATCCACCGACCAGCCCCGCTTGAACGCGGCGCGCACGGCGAATACCCGGCCGGCATTCGGGCGCAGCAGCAGATCCTCGAGATCGGCGTCGCTGTGCCGTTCCCAGGGACCGTCCTTGCCATCAGCCCCGTACCCCGCGCGCCCCGTTTCCAGCGAGCGCATCGCCTTCTGGAAGGACTGCTTGAACGTCTTGCCGATGCTCATGGCCTCGCCGACGGACTTCATCTGCGTGCCGAGGGTATCGTCCGCCGCCGTGAATTTTTCGAAGGCGAAGCGCGGCACCTTGGTCACCACATAGTCCAGCGTCGGCTCGAAGCAGGCCGGTGTCTCGCGGGTGATATCGTTGCGGATCTCGTCGAGCGTGTAGCCGACGGCCAGTTTGGCGGCAATCTTGGCGATCGGGAACCCCGTGGCCTTCGAGGCGAGTGCCGAGGAGCGCGAGACGCGCGGGTTCATCTCGATCACGACCATCCGGCCGTTGTCGGGATTGATGGCGAACTGCACGTTCGATCCACCGGTCTCGACGCCGATCTCGCGCATCACGGCAAACGCCGCATCGCGCATGCGCTGGTACTCGCGGTCAGTCAACGTCTGGATCGGTGCCACGGTGATGCTGTCACCGGTGTGCACCCCCATCGGGTCGATGTTCTCGATCGAGCAGATGATCACGCAGTTGTCCTTGCGGTCGCGCATGACCTCAAGCTCGAACTCCTTCCAGCCGAGCACGGATTCCTCGATCAGCACCTCGCTCGTGGGGCTGTAGAAAAGCCCGCGCTGCACGATCTCGGCAAACTGCGCGTCGTTGTAGGCGATGCCGCCGCCCGTGCCGCCCAGCGTGAACCCGGGCCGGATGACCAGCGGATAGGCCCCGATCAGTTCGCGCGCCGCGTCGGCCTCCTTCATCGTGTGCGCCGAGGCACTACGCGGCAGGTCCAGGCCGATCTTGCCCATCGCCTCCTTGAAGGCCAGACGGTCCTCGGCCTTGTGGATAACCGCCGCATTGGCACCGAGCATCTCCACGCCGTGCCGCTCCAGCACGCCCGCCGCCGCCAGTTCCATCGCCAGGTTCAGCGCCGTTTGGCCACCCAGGGTCGGCAGCAGGGCGTCCGGCCGCTCGCGACGGATGATCGAGGTCAGCACATCCCGTGTCAGCGGCTCAATGTAAGTACGGTCGGCAAACTCGGGATCGGTCATGATCGTGGCCGGGTTGCTGTTGACCAGCACAACCTCATAGCCTTCTTCCTTGAGCGACTTGCAGGCCTGCACTCCGGAATAGTCGAACTCGCACCCCTGGCCGATCACGATCGGCCCCGAGCCGATGATCATGATTTTCTGTATATCCGTCCGTTTCGGCATTATGCTCCCTCACTGCTATTCAATTTAACCAAATCACGCCGTTTCGCCGCCGCCGCCACAAACCCGCGGAACAGCGGATGCGACCGCATAGGCGTGGATTGGAATTCGGGGTGGAACTGGCAAGCGACAAACCATGGGTGCGCCGGATATTCGACCACCTCGACCAGTTCGCCATCGGGAGAAAGGCCGGAAAGCACAAGCCCGCTGGCCACCAACTGCTCGCGGTAGGCATTGTTGAACTCGTAGCGATGACGATGCCGCTCACTGATCTCCGTCGTCCCGTAGCAGTCCGCCGCCACGGTTCCCGCTGCCAGACGACAGGGATACGCCCCCAGCCGCATCGTGCCCCCCTTGCGATAGATCTGGCGCTGCGAGGCCATCAGGTGGATCACCGGGTGTGGCGTCTGCTCGTCGAACTCGCTGCTGTTGGCCCCCGCCAGTCCGCAAATCCCCCGGCTGAACTCCATCACCGCACACTGCATGCCCAGGCAGATGCCGAAGAACGGGATCCCGTTCTCGCGGGCATAACGCACAGCGGCGATCTTGCCCTCGATCCCGCGATCGCCGAACCCGCCCGGCACCAGAATCCCGTCAACCCCCGCGAGCAACGCTTCCGCGCCGACGCGCTCAACCTCCTCGGACTCAATCTGGCGTACCTTCACCTTGACATCGTTGCTGCCACCGGCGTGTGTCAGCGACTCGTAGATACTCTTGTAGGCATCCTGCAGGCTGATGTATTTGCCCACGACCGCGATCTCGACGCTGCCGCACTTGGGATACACCAGACGCTCCACCATGGCCCGCCAGTCCCGCAAATCCAGCCTGCCGACGTGCAGTCGCAGCTGTTCGAGTATATAAACATCCAGATCCTGCTCGGCCAGGGACAGGGGCACCTCGTAGATGCTGTTGGCGACGTCCTGTTCCTCGATCACCATCTCGCGGTCCACATTACAGAACAGGGCCAGTTTATCGCGATGCTCCTGCTCCAGCGGACGCTCGCAGCGGCATATCAGGATATCGGGCATGATGCCGATGGAGCGCAGGATGCCGACCGACTGCTGCGAGGGTTTGGTCTTCATCTCGCCAGCGGCACTGATGTACGGCACCAGCGTCACATGCAGGAACAGTCCATTCGTCCGGCCGATCTCCTGGCGCAACTGGCGGATCGCCTCCAGGAACGGCAGCGACTC
>CAZOXS010000424.1:0-7031 GCA_964583785.1 uncultured Victivallales bacterium | reverse complement strand
CGTCGCCCCTGGCTCGATAACCACTACCGGCAATGCCAGTGATGCGGAGACCGTATCCAGCTCGAACGTCGCCGGATTATCAACACGGATCGCCCGCACGCGGGCGGCCGTGCTACCACCGTCCGCGTCCGGTGCCAGGATCTGGGCAAAGAACTTGTTCTTCACGGCCATCCATGCCAACGGGACGGGGACTTCTGTCGTGGCGGCCATCGGTACGCCCTGTAAATTCGGGCGCGAGCAACCCCCGCGAACGCCGAAAAGCCCAGGCAGTGCCTTGCCGACGTGCTCGATCTTCTCATCGGCACTGCGCAGGGCGTCCACGCCGAGAGACACCATACCGCGCATCGCGGGGCCCGACTCGAGATTGCGCATGGAGCCCATCTGCAAGCTGGCCTCGCTGATGGGAACCGCGGCGGCACCGGTATTGACAAAACGATCAGTAACCGTGAACGCATAGCCATCTTCGAGCACGGCCGTCCGTTCCAGCATCAGCCCATTCTCCGTCTGCCGTGAAACACGCACGCCGTTGTCACCGAGTGGCTCGACGATGAAATCATCCGCTTCCGAGAGTCCCGGCAGGTCGGCATAACTCAGGGCGATGCGATCGGCGAAGTCAAAGATGACCGGTCCACTGTCCTCATTAATCGTGCGGCGGAAGTCGTTGAGCGACACTGACGCCAGCCCCCCACCCCAAGACGTGAAGCGCAGGCGCATGACCGCGTTAGTCACCTCGACCACAGTCTGCTCGGAGGTTCGCACGATCGGAGTCAGCGCCGATGACGACGTCAAGGTGACAGGCGCGGCATTCGTCCCGGAGGCGGCAACCACCGCCGGCACAAGGGCAGCATCAGGGGGGAGATCGGCCGCCACAGGGTCAGCTGGCCCGGCGCTTGAATCGCTACCCGCAACGGTCTCCGCAGGCACGGCAGGAGGGGGCGGCGGCGACGGCATCAGGCGGTGCCCGAAATACGACCATGCAATCAGGAGCCCGATCAGCACCGCTACCGCTATCCGTTCTGTCTTATTCATTCTTCACTCTCCACAGGATTATCATCATACCCCGGAACCGGATCGAAACCGCCCGGATGAAACGGATGACATTTACAAATCCGCTTTACACTTAACCAACTTCCCCGGATGCAGCCGAACCGCTCCAGGGCCTCTATCGCATAGGACGAACAGCTCGGCATGAACCGGCAATTTTGTCCCAGATACGGCGACACACACATCTGATAGGCCTTGATGACCAGAACCGGAAGCCGATACAGTCCAAAGTCGCGCATACCCACCTAGTCCTTGACGCCCTCCGTGGCGGTCATTCCCAAGGCCCGCACCAGTTTCAAAAATTCGGCCTGCGCCGCAGCGGCTCCGGCCTCAAGAATCCGCCGCCGCGCCACAATCACCAGATCGCCGTTGACACGCAGCCGCTGGCGCTCCTGGCGGAACGCCTCGCGGATCAGCCGTTTGGCCCGGTTGCGATCCACCGCCCGGCGGAACGTCCGCTTGCTGGCCACCACCCCCATCCGGGAGCCGCCACCGGCGTCGGGCGTGGCCCAGATCACCATGGTCTTGCCCGCGATCGAGCGGCCGGTATCGAAGACCCGCTGGAAATCGCGGTTTAAAAGCAATCGGACCGTACGTCTGAACGACGCGGATTCTCGCGGCGCAGCAGAAGACGGCCCGACAATAGACATACCCGACAACGCGATCAAACGACGATGAGACGCGCGCGGCCTTTGCGCCGACGACGCTGCAGCACCTTGCGACCATTGGCCGTCGCCATGCGGGCACGGAAGCCGATCTTACGGGCGCGTTTCTTCTTCGACGGTTGGAACAACATTTTCATAAGCCTGAACCTCTTTCAATCAATAGTAATTGCTCAACAAAGGGGGCGATAGTACCACGAAACCCACAAAAGTCAAGCCGTCAAATACCGTCACCGGTGTTGTTCCAGGGGCCCTCGGAGGTCTTCCAGCTTCCATCTACCTCGCGGATGAGCGGGCTGGGCTGCTGGTTGTAGACTTTCGAGCCCGGCGGCACAGAATGCGTCAACCACACGTTGCCGCCGATCACCGTACCGGCTCCGATGGTCGTCTTTCCGCCAAGGATGGTCGCGCCAGCATAGATGACCACGCCGTCCTCGACGTTCGGGTGGCGCTTGATCCCCTTGACCAGGTGCCCCTCATCATCCTTGACAAAGCTCAGCGCCCCCAGCGTCACCCCCTGGTAGAGCTTCACGTTCTTGCCGATATCGCAGGTCTCGCCGATCACCACGCCGGTGCCGTGATCGATGAAGAAGCCCTCGCCGATAGTCGCCCCCGGATGGATGTCGATCCCGGTCCGCGAATGCGCATACTCGGCCATCATGCGCGGGATCAGTGGCACCTCGAGGCGATAAAGGCAATGCGCGATCCGGTGCACCGTCACAGCAAACACACCGGGGTAGCTCATGACCACTTCCATCGTCGAGCGCGCCGCCGGGTCGCCCTCGTAGGCCGCCTGCACATCCTTGTGCAGCACGCGCAGCAACTCGGGCAACGCCCGCATCAGGTCGCTTACCGTGCGGATGGCCCGTTGATCGCACTTGTCGCAGCCCTCCTTGCACTGGGTGATCATGCACTGGTACACAAAGGCCTGGCGCACCTGCTCACGCAGGGTAAGGGCGGTCTTCTCGAGGGCGGCGATTGCCTCAGTGCCGAAGGTCCCGGCGGTAGCCCGGCGCAAGTGGCAACCGGGAAAGAAAATGGCGATCAGGTCGTCAAGCACTTCGATCACAGCCTGCTGGCCGGCAACGGTCAACCCGCGGCGTCCACTGGCGAAATGAATCGGGCAGCCCTCGCAGGCGGAGAGCCCCTTCACCACATCCGGCAAAATCGCATCCAACTCTTTTTTCATTTCCATGACGTGCCCCATGTCCAATATACACTTCGTCGAAAACACTTTTCAACGCCCAACATCCAACAATTCAGTCTTCTGTCTGCAGTCTGCGGTCTCTCTCCCCTACGGCCTCGTCACCCGCACCAGAACCCGTTCCGCTCCGAAATTGCGAAGTCCCAGCGACTGTAGAGCCCTCCCGAGGCGGGCATCGCTGAGGGTGACCGTTTCCAGGATCCGGATCGAATCCTCGCGGCACAGCATCTCGAAATCGCGCAGGGTAAACAAGTGGATGTTCGGCGTGTTGTACCACTGGAACGGCAACGCCTTGCCAACGGGCATGCGTCCGGAGCGCAGCAACTGCCAGATCAAGGCGTAATTGCCGAAGTTGGGAAAACTGACAATCCCCTCGCGCGCCACCCGCAGCATCTCTTTCAGGACCAGGCGCGGACGTTGGACCACTTGCAGGGTCTCGCTCAGGATCGCGCAGTCGTAGGCCCCATCCGGGATCATCGCCAGCCCGCCGTCGATATCCTCCTGGAAGATATCGTAGCCCCGGTTGATCACCTGCACGACCTGTTGCAGATCGATATCCACGCCGATCCCCGACGCGCCACGCCGCTCATCCAGCAGCGCCAGCAGTTCGCCATGGCCGCAACCGATGTCCAGCACCCGCGCCCCCGGCACGATCATACCGGCAATCACCTCACGCTCGGCCCCGGTTGCGAATTTCACCTCGAGCCTCGTCGCCGCCCCGGACACCGCCGCATCAGTCGGGGCCGGTGCGTCCTCCCGGCCCGCGCCCACCCACGGCAGGAAGGCATGCACAACCGCTACCAGATTGTCGATATCGACGAGAAAGGCATCATGCCCATAGGGGGCCTTGATCTGGCAATACGAAACCGCCTTGCCCGCCCGCAGCAGCGCATTGGCAATTTCCTTGGATTGTTCCGGCGGGAACAGCCAGTCGCTGCTGACCGCCACCACCAGCATCTTAGCCGCCACCGGCGCAAAGGCCTTCTCCAGTCCGCCCGCGCAGCGGGTCGTCAAATCAAAATTGTCCATGGCCCGCATGATACGCAGGTACGAATTCGCATCGAAACGGTTGACGAATTTCATCCCCTGGTACTCGAGGTAGCTGGTGACCTGGAACTCGGAGAGGGTGCCCACGCCAACCGTATCGGCCTCGTTGTCGGCGAGCCGCTCACGTCCGAAACGGCTTTTCATGATATCCTGCGAGAGGTAGGTGATATGCCCGAGCTGCCGCGCCTGCGCCAGGCCCTTGACCGGCCCCGCGCCCTTGTCGTAGTAATCGCCACCGTTCCAGTCCGGATCGGAGGTAATCATGTTGCGGGCCACACTGTCGAAAGCCAGTGCCTGCGCCGATAGCGAGGCCGCCGTGGCGATGCACACGCAGCGGTCCATCATCAGCGGACGGCGCACCGCCCACGCCAGCACCTGCATGCCCCCGAACGAGCCGCCAACGACCGCCGCCAGATGCGTGATGCCGAGATGCTCGAGCAGGAGGCAATGGGTCTCGACGATATCCGCCACCGTCATTTCCGGGAAGCTCGCGCCGTAGGGACGGCCCGTCGCCGAGTCAGTCGAGCGGGGGCCGGTGGTGCCCTTGCACCCGCCGAGGATATTGGCGCAGATAACGTGGTAGTAGCGCGTATCGATGCCGCGTCCGGGACCGATCATCGCATCCCACCAGCCGGGATCCTTTGCCGGATCGGTATAATACCCAGCCGCATGCGCATCGCCGGAGAGCGCCGTACAGATGAAGATCACGTTGCGCCTATCGGCCGCCAGCTCGCCATAGGTCTCGTAGGCGATCTCGATCTCGCACAGCACGCCGCCGCGCTCCAGGGAAAAACCGTCCGGTGGCAACGCGATCTTCGCCACCTGCGTCTCGACCTTGCCGACCCCCTCACTCATGAATGCCCTTCCTGCGGACGGCCGGCGGCCGCATCCCAGTAGGGCGAGAGACGCCGCAACCGCGTCACGATCCCGGGAAACACCTCGATCAGCGTATCGACCTCGGCCGCAGTCGTGTAGCGGCTGAGGCTGAAACGCACCGAGCCATGCATCGCCGTGAACGGCACCTTCATCGCCTTGAGTACATGCGAGGGGTCCAGCGATCCCGACGTGCAGGCCGATCCGCTGGAGGCGCAGATCCCATACTCGTCGAGCTGGTAGAGAATGGCCTCGCCCTCGATGCTGTGGCACGCCAGGTTCAACGTGTTGGGCAGCCGCTGCGCCCCCGCCCCGTTGACCTCCAGCCAGGGTATCCGCTCGCACAGCTGCGCCTGCAACCGGTCGCGCAACGCCGCCACGCGGGTCTCGTCCGCCCTGGCGGCCATGGCCAGTTCACAGGCCTTCGCCAGCGCGACAATGTGGCCGACGTTCTCCGTACCGGCCCGCAGCCCGCGCTCCTGGTGCCCGCCGCACAGGAACGGGCGGCAGGCCGTGCCGCGCCGCAGGAACAGCGACCCCACCCCTTTCGGTGCGTGAAGCTTGTGGCCCGAGAACGAGAGCATGTCCACCTGCGAGAGTTCGCCTTTCAAGTCGACATCCAGCTTGCCGACCGTCTGGGTGGCATCCGTGTGGAACAGGATGCCCGGATCGGTCTCCTTCGTCAGGCGCGCCAGTTCCGCCACCGGGAAGATCACGCCAGTCTCGTTGTTGGCATGCATTATCGTGACCAGCAGCGTATCCGGCCGCAGCGCGCGGATGAATTCCGTGATATCGATCTCGCCCTGCTGGTTCACCCCGATAAACGTCACCTCGCAGCCCTCGCGCGCCGCCTCGCGGCAGACCTCCAGCACCGAGGGGTGCTCGACCGCCGTGGTGATGATATGGCGGCGCCCCCGGTTGGCGCGGATCGCGCCGAAGATCGCCATGTTGTTGCTCTCCGTCGCGCAGCCGGTAAAGACGATCTCATCCGGCAGCACCCCCCCCAGGCAGGCGGCAATCGTTGCCCGTGCCGCTGCAATCGCATGCGCTGGCCTACGCGCGGCCTCATACATGGAGCTCGGATTGAAATACTGGTCGGTCAGGAACGGCTTCATCGCCTCGAACGCCTCCGGTGCCACCGAGGTCGTCGCGTTGTTGTCCATATAAATGATTTTATTCATCTTATCACCGCCCCACCGCCACCACGCGGATCCGTTCGTCGATCTGCTCCTTGAGCGTTTTTTCGACCAGCAACTTCAGCGTGGTCATCGCTCCGGCGCAACCGGCGCAGGCCCCCGCCAGCCGGACGTACACCGCGAAGTCCTTGATGTCCACGATCTCCGCATCGCCACCATCCTTGCGCAGCATCGGGAGGATCTCGCTTTCCATCACCTGGTCGACATGCCGCCCGAGCTGGTAGGGCGAAGGGGCGTCACCGGAAATACCGACCCCGCTCAGCTCCGCGGCCTCCTTCAACCGGGTCTCGGGCGTGCCCCAGATGTCGTTCAGGATGTCCTGCAGACCGCCGGGCTTGTGATGACAGGCCATGCAGGCCCCGCCCGCCTTGATCGCGTTGGTGATCTCGGGGATCGTCTTCAACCCCAGCTCCTGGACCTTGCGACGGATGTAGGGCTCGGTCATCGAGAAACACTTGCAGACCACGCGGCCTTCATCCACCTCGTCGGCATGCACATCCACGCCCAGCGCTTTCAGGTCCACCCCGCGCTTCTGCGCCCAGTTGAAGACGGCCGCCTCCAGTGCCTCGGCTCCCATCACCGAACAATGCACCTTCTGCTCCGGTAGCCCGCCCAGGAACGTCACGATGTCGGCATTGGTGATCTTGAGCGCCTCGATCGGGGAGCGTTTCTGCGCCTCGATCATCATGCAAAGCGCCTCGGAGGCCGCGATGGCCGAGGTGCAGCCGAACGTCAGGTACCGCGCCTCGACTATCTGATCCTGCAACGGATCGTCGGGGTGACGCTCGACCCGGAACGTGAAGCGCATCGCGTCACCACAGGACAACGAGCCATGCTCACCGAGCCCGTCCGCGTTCTCGATCTCGCCCATATGCGTACCCGGCTTCCCGTGCACCGCATCCATGAACAACTGTTTGGTCTTCTCCGAATATTCCCATGCCATGGCATCACGCCTTTCTCTTTAATAAACACAATAAGCGCATATCCTAGCAAGATTTACATAAA
>CAZOXS010000423.1:0-3304 GCA_964583785.1 uncultured Victivallales bacterium | reverse complement strand
GTAGCCCGCTCGCGCCGCGAGCGCGGCTGCTGCTGTCTATGCGCCTTGTTTACAACCCCAGCAAACCCTGTGTCCGCTGTGAGCGCTGCTGCCAGACGGGGGCGAGCATCCGGTTCTGCTGGATCGCGCGCTGCGCATCGCCCCCGCCGTAGCGGACCGCCATGGAAAGCGACGCGCTGGCCTGCTCCGGATCACGAGCCTGGAGGTCGAGCGTCGCCAGATCCAGCCAGGCGCGCCAGTCGTCCGGCTGGCGATCGAGGTAGGCCTTGAGTGCCCGGCGCATGCCGACGGGATTCTGGATCTTGCCGAAAAGCTGCGCGATGTTGAGCAGTTCCTGTGCCGGGGCATCCGCTGGCATCCGCTCCATGCAGAGCGTCAGCGCGCGGGCCATCTCCTGCGGGCGTTTGGCCTGCTCATAGAGCCGCGCCAGCGGCAGCAGCATGTAGGATGGCATCTGCGGGCTCTGCATCAACCCACCGGCGATCTGGAGGAAGCGGTCATGGCGTCCAGACTGGAGATAGAGGCTGGCCAGGCGAAGCGCCTTCTGGGCATCGGGGGGCTGCTGCTGAAGTTCCGTCTCAAGCTGCTGGATCTCGACATTCAGCGCCTTGATGCCGTCGATCTGACGGAGGAAGTCACCAACCTTCTCATTGGCTGGGTCCATCTCGCCAAACGCCTCCATCAGCTCGCGCGCCTTGTCGAACTGCCCGCTGCGCATGTAGACCTCCGCCAACCGGAAGTTGGCCTCGGGGCTCAGCGGGTAGAGCTCCAGCGCCTCGCTGAACGCCTGAATCGCCTCTTTCTGCATGCTGCGGTAGCTGTAGAGACCGGCGATCGCGCTGCGCAGCTTGGAGAACGACTTGCGCGCGCACACATCGCGCACGAACCAGCGGTTCTTGACCAGCCGCCTAGTATACCAGTCCCAGAAATCGAGATCATCGCGAACATTCCACGACGTCAGGACGGGCTGCGGCTCGCGGTTGATTTTCATGTTCAACCCGTGCGGCGTCAGGTACGGGTACATCCAGCCGATGACGTAGCTTTCCTCGATGTAGAAATCGTGCTTCCAGTTGTTGTGGTCGAAGATCTGCCTGGCGAGGATGCCGTTAATTTCCATCACGCCCATCACGCCGCTGATCTGTACCCGCCCGCCCTCGCGGGTGATGCCGGCCACCGGCGGACGCTTGCCCGAATCCACCTCACTGACGTAGATGGTAAAGGCGTTGGCGCTGTCGGCCACACTCGGTATCCAGATGTCGTTGCCGTAGAGGTCGCGCATCACGCTCATATAAGTGCCGTCGGCCAGCGCGTTCTGGGTGATCAGGAAGACATCCTCACGCACCCGGGCGGAGTAGATCATGTAGGTGGGCACGAAACGCCCCGGATCGGTACCCCCGAAGAAGATCGCCCCCTCGCCCATAGCGGGTGGGAAAACCGGGTTCGGCAGTGGTTCCTCATCGGGCTCCAATTCCTCGATAATCGCCTCGGCCCCACGCAACTGGTAATTGCCGAACTGCCAGCCGAAATCACGGTCATGTTGGTCGGCCCCGCCATAAAGATTAATCAACTTCGGATTGTAGGCGTTGGCCAGGATCGGGATCACCGGCAGCAAGGCCACCAAGACGATCCACGCCGGGGTCAGGCTGCGCACGCGCCCGTCGAGGAACGCCAGCAGGAAGATCAGGCCGTAGCCGATCCAGAAGGCGAAAAGCATGTGCGAGGAAATGAACTTCACCCGCTGGATGAACGTGTCCTGGATGTCCATCTTTAGATTGGCCAGCGCGATCAGGCCGATGCTCAGGGTCACGAACGCAATCAGCGTCGAAACCATCCAGCGCTGCGAATGCTCATCGACCGTCAACGTGAACCGGTCCTGCCTGGCGAGCAGCAACCCGCCCAGCCACAGGAGCACAAAAGGGGCCGCCAGCAGAACCGGGATCATCATCAGCGAAACCACGGTGCCACTGGTCGAACCGGCACCGCCCCGCACCACGGCAAGAAACTTGTTACCGACCAGTGCCACCCAGATCAGTGAAGTCACACCCAGCACCCCAAGTGCCGTGATCCGCTCCCAGAAGCGGGCGTTGTCGGCAAGCAGGTAATCGTGAATCAGCCCGCGGAAACGCGCCGCCGTCATGGTGACCGCGCCCAGCGTCAGGATCAGGAATACCCCCAGCGACGGCAGCTTGTAGAGGTCAATCGGATCAAAAAAGGCAAGTCTGTCAAACAACAGCAGTAACAGGGCAGACAGAATAAGGACGATCGCCAGTTTCATGCCATCGAATTCACGCGATCCGAGGCGCAGCCGCCAGGTGCTGAAGGGCAGGAATGCAATCAGCGCGATCAGCATGGTGAAGTTCAGGCGCAAATCCGCCAGGTAGGTGCCGATCTGGTGCAGGAAACGGATCGAGAACACATCCACCGGGACGATCTTCTCGTACTGGCCGCGGCTGATGGCGTGCTGGAAACCTTCCCAGGTGCGTGGATAGCCCCAGTTCATCGGCGGATTGCGCAAGTCGGAGACGATCGGCATGTAGGCATAGACCGAGACACCGAGCTCGGCCAGCAGAATGGTGATGGAGGCGGTCTTGCCCCGCGGCAGCAGGAAATACGTCAGGATCAGCCAGGCCCCGTTCAGTCCGAGATAGAGGTACATCGACATGTGTGTCGGATGCTGGATCGGCGGCAGCACGCCTGCCCGCACCAGCAGCAGGACCAACACGATTGGCCCGCCCGCGACCGCGAAGTCGCGGAACAATTCGAAGTCGCGCAGCATGATCAGGATCGCCAGCGCCAGCATCGCCAGCAGCAGCACCTGATAGTTGGTCAGACCCACGCCGAAGATCAGGGCCACCAGGAACAGCGTCCCGTCCGAGGGCTGGGTCATCCACTTGTAGACCAACAGCAGCACCAGGATCAGGAACAGGGCGTTGAGGCTGTAGACTTCCACGATCACCGACTGCGACCACATGATCGGCGTGAAGGCGAACAGCAGACTGGCGGCAACGCCCCCCGCCCAGCAGATGGCCTGCTCGACGCGGATTGACATATCGTGTGAGATCTGGGACGACCGGCGCAGGATGTCGCGCCCCGATCGGCAAATCAGCATCGCCGCCAGGCCGGCGGCAATCGCGCCGGAAACGGCGGAAAGCATCGCGATCCCGTAGGTGGGGTTCGGCTGGCCCCGGAAGGTCACGAGCGCGAAGAGCCGGGCGAACACCCAGGCCAGCATCGTCCAGCTCGGGTATCCCGGCGGATGCGGCACCCCCAGCCAATCGCCCGCCACAGCCAGTTCGCCACCGTC
>CAZOXS010000422.1:0-7333 GCA_964583785.1 uncultured Victivallales bacterium | reverse complement strand
TGTGATCGCGTTGGTAACTGTCCCCGCCGCCGTCACATAAAAGAACACGACCGGCCGAGTGCCCAGCATCGCGCCCCAGCCGCTCGCCGTCGGATTGGTGACCTAGTTGACGGCTTGCGTCGTGCTGCCGCCGAACGGGTTGTTTCCGCCTAAAGGCAGATCCCCGTCCCAGTACACTGCCTGTAGGCTGGGCAAATCGTACAATGACTGGAGGCACTTGCAGAACCCCTCGTGGTGCCCGCTTGAAGCCGGGCACCACGAGGGGTTCTGGTGCCTCGGTGTGTATGGATTTTTGACTTGTGCAGGGGATGGTGGGGTGTGATAGGGTGTGGCGGATTTGCTAGGCGTTGAGTGTAGCGGAATAGGATGTGTACGGGGAGGGCCGGACGCAAGGCCTGCCTGTGCAGTTTCAGGAGTGTGACGGGATGCGCGTGTTTGTTATGTTGGTATTATTGGTGGCGTTTTCGTCGGCGGCACACGGGCAGGAGGCCGAGGGGCTGACGCTGGAGGCGTGTGTGCGGTACGGGCTGGAGCACAGCACGGCGGCGCGGCTGGCCCGGCTGGATGTGGATATCGCACGCACGCAGGTCGGTCAGGCGGGGGCGCTGGCACTGCCGCAGCTGACGCTGGATGCAACATACCGGCGGCTGGATGAGGTGCAGAACGTCGATTTCGGCGAGGGGACGGTTCCGCTGGGAACGCTGGACAACTACGAAGTTGTCGCCGGGGTGTCGCAATTGCTGTACGGTGGGGGACAGGTCGGCGCGGCCTTGAGGGCGGCCCGACTGGCCCGTGAACACGCGGATGCGGCGCGGCGGGCGACGGAGGCGGGACTGGTGCGCGATATCACCGTGCAGTTCTATGGCCTGCTGCTGGCGGAGGAACGGGTGGCGGTGCAGGCGGCCTCGGTCGAGCAGCTTCGCGCCTATGCACAGCAGACGCAGGATCGTCAGCGCCATGGGGCGGTGTCCGAGTTTGATCTGCTGACGGCGCAGGTACGGCTGGCCAACGAGCAACCGAAACTGATCGAGGCGCGCAACCAGCGCGAGCTGGCGCTGGCGGCTTTTGCGACGCTGTTGAATCATCCGGGGCCGGTGGCGGTGACCGGTCGGCTTGATCAGGCATCACTGGATCTGGAGTTGGAGGCAATGACACAACTGGCACTGGAACAGCGTCAGGAACTCCGCGGCAGCCAGATTCGCATCGGGCTGGGACGCGAGGATATCGCCAGTGCGCGTTCGGAGGGGTTGCCGTCGCTGCGGGCGTTCTTTAGTTATCACGGGGCGAATGCCTATCAGTTTGTTGCTTTCCAGGATGACTGGGAGTGGCATTGGAATGCCGGGCTTACGCTATCGTGGAATATCTGGGATGGCAATCTGACGCGCCAGACCGTGCGGCAAAAACGTTTTGCTTTCCAGCAGCGGGAGGCCGAGTACGAGGCGGCGCGGCAGGCGGTGCTGCTGGAGGTGCGGCAGGCGTATCTGGCGCTGGAGCATGCCCGCGAGTTGCTGGCGGCCAGCGGGGATAGTGTCGCGCTGGCAGAGCGCGCGCTGGCGATAGCCCGGACGCGTTACGAGACCGGGCTTTCCACCTATATCGAGTTTACGGATGCGAATTTGGCGTTGAGTACCGCCCGCCTGGTCCGGGCGCAGGCACTGCATGATCATGCGGTGGCACTGGCGCAGGTGGCGTTTGCGTGCGGCACGGGAAATACTGCAGACTGAAGACAGAAGACCGCTTTTGCTTGGGTCAGAAAGGTTCAAGAAAGGGTAGAATGCGTAAAATAAAAATTCGTTTGGGTTCGGTTCTGATATGGGGATTCCTGGTGCTGGTGCTGGCTGGGATTGTGTTGCTCGCGGTCTTGAAGACGGCCAGGGAGAAGGCCACCGTGACGGAGGCAGAGCCGGTGCTGGTGCGAGCGGTGACGATCCAGCCGCGCACTGTGCGCGAGGCGGTCTGGCTGCCGGGGCGTGTGGCGGCGAATGTCAGTGCGCGGCTTTCGGTGGAGAAGGCGGGACGAGTTGTCGAATGTGCGGTGGACAAGGGCGACACGGTGCAGGCGGGGAAGGTGCTTTTGCGGGTCGATGACCGGCATTGGCGCGCGCTTCAGCGGCAGGCGCAGCTCGAGCTGGCCGATGCGCAGCGCGAGCTGACGCGCTGGGAGCAGATGAAGGCGAGCGGGGCGGTGGCGGATAGCGCGTACGACGCGGTCAGGCAGCGGCAGGAATTGGCGTTGGTGGCGGCTGATCAGGCGGCCGTACATGTCGAGCAGTGTGCATTGACCAGTCCGTTCGACGGCGTGGTCGATGCACGCCTGATCGAGACGGGCGAGTATGCCAGCGAGGGGCAGGCGGCCTTCCATATTCTGGACCTGACGCCGTTGAAGGTCGAGGTCAGTATCCCGGAGCGGGATGTCGGGTCGGTCAAAGCGAGCGATACCAAGCTTGTCAGCGCGGAGGCGGCGGGGCTCGGGATGTTTACCGGTCGCGTTGCCTTTGTGTCGCAGGAAGCCTCGCCGGAGCGCTTTACTTATGCCGTAGAATTGGTGGTGGAGGCACCGCCACCGGGACTGCGGCCGGGGATGATCGTGGATGTCGAGTTCATGCGGGCCTTGCGCGAGGGGGCGATTGCGGTGCCATTGGCGGCGGTGATCCCGCGGCGCGGCGAGCATATGGTCTATGTGGTCGAGAATGGCGTGGCCGTGCGGCGCGTGGTCGGGCTGGATTCGCTGGCAGGACAGGAGGCGGTGATCAACCGCGGGTTGCAGCCGGGGGAGCGGCTGGTAGTCGAGGGGCACCGCGGGTTGCAGGATGGCGTGGCCGTGCGCGAGGACGGGGAGTAAGTCATGCTGGTATCCAATTATGCGATCAAGTTCCGGATAGCTGTGCTGGTCTTCGTTGTCGTCTTTGTCCTGGCGGGCGTAGCCAGCTACATGGGGCTGCCGCGCGAGGGTAGTCCGGATATCACGATCCCGTACGTGTTTGTGACATCGGTTTACGAGGGGACCGCCCCGGAGGACGTCGAGAAGCTGGTGACGGTACCGATCGAGAAGCAGCTTAATGATCTGGAGAACGTCAAGGAAGTGCGGTCGGTGTCGTCCGACAGCCTGTCGTTCATCGCGATCGAGTTCCTGGCCGGGCAGGATATCGACATGGCCTTGCAGAAGGCCAAGGACAAGGTCGATCTGGCACGCCCGGATCTGCCGACCGACCTTGACGAGCCGGTCGTGCAGGCAATCAATATCAGTTCCGACATCCCGATCCTGCGGTTTGCTCTTTCGGGCGATACCGATCTCGACCGGCTCAAGCATCTGGCCGAGGACCTGAAGGCTGAGATCGAGCTGCTGGCGGGCGTCAAGCAGGCCGATATCAGCGGGGCGCGCGAGCGGGAAATCCGCATCGAGCCGGACATGCGGCGTATGGCGGCCTACGGTATCCCGCTGGGGCAGGTCATGGGGCGGATCGCCGGCGAGAACCTTACCTTTTCCGCGGGCAGCATCGAGATGGAAGGCGATAAGTTGCAGATCCGCTTGCCAGGCGAGTACAAGCTGGCCAGCGAGCTGACGCGGCTGGTGATCGGCGGGGGGGATAGCGGCCCGGTCTATCTGGGTGATATCGCCGCGGTGCGCGACACCTACAAGGACGTCGCCACCATCTCGCGTCTCAATGGTGCCCCGGGCGTCTCGATCGGGGTGAAAAAGCGTGCGGGCGAGAATTCAGTCCTGTTGATCCGCGAGGTCAAGGCGGCGATTGCCCGGGTGCCGATACCGCCGGATGTCCAGCTGACGATTGTCATGGACGAGTCGGATTACGTCGATATGATGATTCGCGAGCTTGAGAACAATGTGGCGACCGGCTTTATCCTGGTTGTTGTCGTCCTGTTCATCTTCATGGGGGTGCGTAACAGTCTGTTCGTGGCCCTGGCGATCCCGCTTTCCATGCTGATCGCCTTCGCCTTCATGGCGTTTGCCGGGTTCACGCTGAATATGATCGTGTTGTTCAGCCTGGTGCTGGCGGTCGGTATGCTGGTCGATAATGCCATTGTGATTGTCGAGAATATCTATCGCAACCGCTTGCAGGGACTCTCGCGGCTTGAGGCGGCCCGTCAGGGGGCCTCGGAGGTGGCCTGGCCGGTGATCACCTCCACGATCACGACCTGCGCGGCGTTCTCGCCGCTGCTTTTCTGGCCGGGGATCATGGGGCAGTTCATGGGCTTCCTGCCGCGAACGCTGATCATCACCCTGTTCGCATCGTTGTTCGTGGCTATCGTGGTCAATCCGGCCGTTTGTTCGTTCCTGATCGGCGGCAAGCACATGATCAGGGCGCAGCACGCGAAGCATCATCCGTTTGTGGCCGCTTACGTGCGCCTGCTGCGGGGGGCTTTGCGTCATCGTGTGCCGGTATTTTTGTCCGGTCTGGCATTCCTGGTCCTGACGGTCCAGATCTATGCGCGCTACGGACAGGGCGTTGAGCTTTTTCCCGATGTCTCGCCGCGCAATGCCATGATCGAGGTGAAGTTCCCGCAGGGAACCGCAATCGAGCGCACGGATGCCGTTCTAAAGGCGATCGAGGGGCGGTTGGCGCCATACCGTGACATCAAGTCTTTCCTGACCACGGTTGGCGAAGGTGGCGGCGGTGGTTTCCTCGGCGGCGGGACGGGCACGCACCTGGGCAATATCCACGCTGAATTCCTGGACTACGAAGACCGGGAGGGTGATTCCGCTGCTCTTGTGACGGCCTTGCGCGAGGTGGTCGGGCAGGTGCCGGGAGCGGAGCTGAAAGTGGAAAAGCAGGAAGAGGGACCACCGACCGGTGCCCCGGTCTCGATCGAGCTGGCCGGTGATGATTTTGAAACCCTCTCGGGGCTGGCGGCGGACATTATCCGGCGGATCGAGACGGTGCCGGGTCTTGTCGATTTGCAGGACGACTATGAGGCGGCCTTGCCGGAACTTCGGTTCATCCCGGCACGCGACCGCGTGGCGAAGGTGGGGTTTGACCTGGCGGATGTGGGCCTGTATCTGCGCATGGCCGTGTATGGGATCGAGGTTGGCAAGTTGCGCGCGGATGAGGAGGAGTTCGACATCACGATCCGCTTCCCCGAGTCCTCGCGCCGTTCGGCGCAATTGCTCGACGAGCTTTACCTGCCCTCGCCAAGGGGCGCCGGGGCCATCCCGCTGGCGGCGCTGGGAAAGGTGGAGTATGCCGGTGGGCGCGGGACCATCAGTCGCAAGAACCAGCGCCGGGTGATCACGATCAGCGGCGATGTCGAAGGCGAGCGGGGTGCCGACAAGGTGCTTGAGGACGTGAAGGACTTGCTGGCGGCGATGCCCTTGCCGGCGGGCTATTCCCTGTCCTATGCCGGCAAGGACAAGGAAATGCAGGAATCGGGCGCATTCCTTGGCAAGGCGTTCACGGTCGCGCTGGGGCTGATCCTGGTGGTGCTGGTGTTGCAGTTCAATTCCGTGCTGCTACCGCTGGTGATCGTCTTCTCGGTCGTGCTCTCGCTGATCGGGGTCATGTGGGGACTCTTGATCTGCCGGATGCGATTCGGTGTGATCATGACGGGGGTCGGTGTGATCAGCCTGGCTGGTATTGTCGTGAACAATGCCATTGTACTGGTCGACTGTATCCGCCAGCGTCAGCTGGACGGCATGCCGTTGTTCGATGCGGTTGTGGAGGCTGGACATCTACGCTTGCGTCCGGTATTGCTGACGGCGGCGACCACGATCCTGGGCCTGATCCCCATGGCGGTCGGATATAGCGTGGAGTTTCATGAATGGCCACCGCGTTTGATCGCGGGGGCGGAGTCGAGCCAGTGGTGGGCACCGATGGCTGTGGCGGTGATCTTCGGTCTGGCGGTGGCGACGCTGCTGACCCTGGTGCTGGTGCCGGTGATGTTCTCGCTGGTTGCCTCGATGGTGGAGCGCGTGTGCTCACGGCTAACGGTGGCGGAATAGGAAAAAAGGTTTTCGCATGCAGTACTATAACTTTGATTTTGTCGTGATCGGCAGCGGGATTGCCGGGATGATGTCCGCCCTGCGTCTCTGTCGTCTGGGACGGGTGGGGGTGATCTCGAAGAAGGCCGCCTATGAATGCAGCACCCAGTACGCGCAGGGAGGCATTGCCTGCGTGATGACCGCCGATGACAGCATCCAGCAGCATCTCGAGGACACGCTCGACGCGGGGGCCGGGCTCTGTGATGAGAACGTTGTGCGTGAAATCCTGACCGGCGGGCCGGCGGTGATCGAGGATCTGCTGCATTACGGTTTGAAATTCAGCGAGCGCAACGCCGAGGATGGCGGCGGGTTCGACCTCGGACGCGAGGGCGGTCATTCGAAGCGCCGCGTGCTGCATGCCGGGGACTTTACCGGTCGCGAGATTGAACAGGTACTCCTGCAGCGTGCTGCGGACGAACCGGCCATCGTCATGATGGAACACAGCATGGCGATTGACCTGATTACCACCAGTTGGCTGGGCTTGGACGACGAGAATCGCTGCATCGGTGCCTATGTCCTGATGCAGAAAACCGGCAAGATTGCCGCCGTGCGGGCTCCTGTCGTGGTGCTTGCCACGGGGGGAGGGGGTAAGACGTACCTTTATACCAGCAATCCTGATGTCGCCACGGCCGATGGTGTGGCCATGGCCTGGCGGGCCGGTGTTCCGATCGCCAACATGGAATTCATCCAGTTCCATCCGACCTGTCTTTTCCATCCGGCTGCCAAGTCGTTCCTGATCAGCGAGGCCGTGCGGGGGGAGGGGGCCGAACTGGTCAACCGTGAGGGCGAATCGTTCATGGAGCGTTACGACCGGCGAGGATCGCTGGCCCCGCGCGATATCGTGGCACGCGCGATCGACAGCGAGATGAAGGCCAGTGGTCAGCCCTGTGTCTATCTCGACATCCGCCACAAGGGCCGGGCGTTTCTTGAATCGCGCTTTCCGAATATCTCGGCGGAGTGCCGGCGCTTCGGTATCGATATTGCCGAGCAACTGATCCCGGTCGTGCCTGCGGCGCATTACTTCTGCGGCGGAGCCCAGGCGGGAGTTGACGGTCAGACGGCGGTGCCGGGACTCTATGTGTTGGGTGAGGCGGCTTGTACCGGACTGCATGGCGCGAACCGGCTGGCGAGCAATTCGCTGCTCGAAGGCGCGGTTTGCGCCCGGCGCATGGCGGAACATCTTGAACAGCGGCGTCCTGATCGTCAGTTCGACCGGAGAATCGCGATTCCGGGATGGAAGTTCAATGAGGCCGTGCCGAGTGATGAGGGCGTCGTGGTGGAACACAACTGGAACGAAGTGCGCACGGCCATGTGGGATTACGTGGGCATCGTGCGCAC
>CAZOXS010000421.1:0-5117 GCA_964583785.1 uncultured Victivallales bacterium | reverse complement strand
GTTGCATTCCCTGTTCGCGAGACTCGCGCTTCAACTCGTTGATCGTGCTGCGCGAGCTGTGCCGGATCATGCCGGCTCCGACCGTGCGGAAGTCGTTCGGGTCGATGAGCACGAACCCGCCCGTGGCGCGGTTGCGGTCGTAGGGATCGAAGAACAAGGGGCGCGCGGTGGTGATCTTCAGGCGCCCGATCTCGTTGAGGTGCAGTTCGGTGGCTTCCGAGCGGTGCAGCGTGTTCACGTCCAGCCGGTAGAGGATCTCGTTGACCACCGCCTGCGTGTTCTGTGTGGTGTGGCGCAGGATGTAGTTCACGCCGGGCGTCAGCGGGTTGCGCTCGTCCATCCAGGCGATTGTGGCCTCGACTTCGTTTTCCACTTCCGGGATGTTGTGCCGCCGCACAATCATGTCACCACGGCTGATGTCGATCTCATGGTTGAGCGAGATAATGACCGATTGGCCCTCTTCCGCCTGCTCGAGTTCATCCTTGTAGAAGGTGATGCTCTTGACGGTCGAGCGCTGCATGCCGGGCAGGGCGATAACCTCGTCGCCAACCCGCACGATTCCCGATGCGACCTGGCCGGAAAATCCGCGGAAGTCCTGGTGGGGGCGGATGACGTACTGCACGGGGAAACGGAAATCCACCAGGTTGCGGTCGGCGCTGATCGTGACGCTCTCCAGGTGCTGGAGCAGCGGCGGTCCCTGGTACCAGGGGGTATTCTCGCTGCGGTTGACCACGTTGTCGCCCAGCAGCGCCGAGACAGGAATGAATGTGATGTCGTGGATGTTGAGCTTGCTGGCGAAATCGCGATAGACGGCGGTGATCTCATCGTACCGCGCCTTGGAATAGTCGACCAGATCCATTTTGTTCACGCAGACGACCACATGCGGGATCCCCAGTAGGCTGGCGATGATGCCGTGCCGGCGACTCTGGGTCAGTACCCCGTGGCGTGCGTCGATCAGGATGATCGCCAGATCGGCCATAGAAGCCCCGGTGACCATGTTGCGGGTGTACTGCTCGTGGCCGGGCGTATCAGCGATGATGAACTTGCGCGTGGCGGTCGAGAAGTAGCGGTAGGCGACGTCGATCGTGATGCCCTGCTCGCGCTCGGCGCGCAGGCCATCGGTCAGCAGCGCCAGGTTAACGTTCTCCTCGCCACGCAGGCGGCTGGTGATCTCAAGCTGCTCAAGCTGATCCTGGAAGATCTGCTTGCTGTCGAAGAGCATCCGTCCAATCAGCGTGCTCTTGCCGTCGTCCACGCTGCCGGCGGTCGTGAACCGCAGCAGATCGCGTTCCTGTACCAGGGTGGTCTTGCTGTTTTCGGGTGTCATTAGAAATATCCCTTTTTCTTGCGGTCTTCCATCGCCGCCTCGCTGCGTTTATCATCGGCGCGTCCGCCGCGTTCGGTCACGCGGGTGGCGGCAATCTCGTTCACGATATCCTCCAGCGTCTCGGCCTTGCTCTCGGTGGCCCCGGTGCAGGTCATGTCGCCGATCGTACGGAAGCGTACCCAGGCGGTTTCCACGGTTTCGTCCCCGACCGGTTGGTTATTCGGCCCCGTCGCCAGGATCGTGCCATCGCGGCGGACGACCTCTCGTTGGTGGGTGAAGTAAAGGCTGGGCAGGGCGATCTGCTCGCGCTGGATGTACTGCCACACGTCCAGCTCCGTCCAGTTGCTGATCGGGAATACGCGCATGTGCTCGCCGGGCCGCTTCAGCCCGTTGTAGAGATTCCATAATTCGGGGCGCTGGTTCTTCGGGTCCCACTGCCCGAACCGGTCACGGAAGCTGAAAAACCGCTCCTTGGCGCGCGCCTTCTCCTCGTCGCGCCGGGCACCCCCGATAGCACAGTCGAACTTGAACTCAGCCAGCGCGTCGAGCAGCGTCACCGACTGCGCGGCATTGCGACTGGGGTTCGGCCCCGCCTCCTCGGCCACCCGCCCCTGCTTGATCGAGTCGCCGACATGGCGCACGATCAGGTTCCCGTCGATCTGCTTCATCCAGTCGTCACGGTAGGCGATCGTCTCGTCGAAATTGTGTCCCGTGTCGATGTGCATCAGCGGGAAGGGGATTTTTCCGGGATAGAATGCCTTCACGGCGAGAAAGCTCATCACGATCGAATCCTTGCCGCCCGAGAACAGCATGACCGGTCGCTCAAATTGCGCGGCCACTTCCCGGAGCACGTAGATCGCCTCCGCCTCGAGGATGTCCAATGTATTGCGTCGGTTCCTGCTCATTTCAAAATCCTTGCTTTGCAAATAACATGACTAACATGATCATCAATGTAGTATTACTGGGTTGCCGTTCAAAATCCAACAATAAACATTGCGCATAATGCAGAATCCACGTCCCGCTTGCAAGTCTTTACGCGTTTGCTTCGGAGCGCGCCTTGGCAAGCAGGATACGCACGCGATCGCGATAGGCTTTTTGGCGTAGCCGGGCTTTTTTGTGTTTATGGTCTGCCGAGCATCGTGGGCGCCCGGGTTTTGATGTAAAAACATTTTCAGGAACCGTGAACAGATTTCGCTGTCGGAATGAAGCGGGTGTCACCGCGATAAGATGTCCCCTGAGAGGTGTGGCAAACCATGGATCCGTGGCGACACGTTGCAGATCGGTGCACCAGTCTGGCCTTGGAATGCCCGCCTGATCGGCGAGCCATTCCGCGTAGGCGGCAAGATAGGCATCCGCAATTTCGCCCTCCGCGAATCGGTCAGCCAGACGGGGTGGCGGTTCGGTCAGTCGCTGTTGCAGGGCCGCCCGGCTATGCACGCCTCCACGCTGGATCGTGTGTTGCCAATCCCGCAGATTCATGCCGAAAGCCTGAAGCGTGTCGGATTGATCGGCAACATCCTTGAGCGTTTCCGGACGCTCGATCTTGTTCGGGTGACTCATCCGCTAACCTCTTCCAAAAGCGTTTCCAGCAAGGCCGCATGTCCAGGAACCAGCACATCGTCAGGATAATACTTGTCGATGATTTCCTGAATTTCATCGACAGAACGAATCGACAACTTCCGAATCAGGAACCGTAGATCATCCAAATCACCCTGGTAGCCGGGAAGTGGGGCCCGACAGGCTAACGCCTTCATGGCCAGCAAGTAGCTTGCCGTGGGGGCGGTGAGCATGAGCCCTGGATAATCCAAGGGCAACGATCGCGTCTGGCCTGCTGGCGCCAGGAACATCTTCACATCTTCGTTCAGCCAGTTATCCGGCAGGCCAAGTTCTCGACCGACTCGTGCGGCCAGTGCCAGGCCTTCCCGCGACGGGCGGATCACGGCATCCACGTCCTTCGTCATGGCACGCGCATCATAGGCCAGCATCATCAGGGCACCTCCATAGATGCACAGTTCCAGCTCAAGCCCAGCCTCTTCGGCCAATTCCCCCAAACGTCGCAATGCACGCGTGAGAAGTGTCTTTGTTATAACCTTCATGAATAAAACATAACGTTATGTATTATTGTTGTCAACAGCTGCGTTTGGGATTGAGAAGTCATCTTACTGGGCGAGTCCGTACTGGGCAACCTGGACGAAGAGAAGGGCCATCAGGAACTCGAACAGCATGGCCAGCACAAAGCTGACCGGCTGCGTTTTGATATCGACCACCGGGGGTAGGAACCGGACCGGGCGCGTTCTGCCTTTGGTTGCCGATTGAAAGCGCCAGTGCCAGGGAATCAGCCCGGTTATCAATCCGCACAGGACACAGAACGCACTGTTGGCGGCAATCCCGTACATCACGACCTCGTCGACCCAGTCGCTGCGACGTAGCAGGGCCGCGATGACGGCGAGTATCCAGACGCCCATAAGCATATAGCTGATCAGACGAAGGATTCTTCCCAGTTTGCGTCGCTCGTCGCTTGTCGTGTCCTCGATGCACACGGCGCACAGCAAGTTGATCCAAGGGGCAAAGAAAATGCCGACCGAAACCCCCGCGAGGGCGAAAATGATGATGACAATCCCTTCCGGGGAGAGCAGCCTGCCCACCGCACCATATATATTCTCGATGTTCATACATGCATAGCCCTACCGGATTCACGCGCAATAATCAAGCGCCTCGATTGGATTCAGTCAGTCATGCCCCTGAATTGCTTTGTCATATTCGGTATTATCCGCTAATTTCTCAGGTATCGTAATTCTGATAGGCAATAACAATGGCAATTAATAAACCAATCGTTGCAATCTGCTATGATTTTGACGGAGCATGAAGTGCGAGGTTTCTCGAGGAGAGAACTGGAAGAGAATCATTCTGGAGCGTTATGAATTTTGAAGCCTTCACGTCTGGCGTCTGGCGGCAGCAGTATCAGTACAAGAGTTTCTTGCCGACGCTGGTTAATCGGGAATGGTGCTGGCAGGATCCCCGCATCAATGTTCTGCTTGAGAATGCCACGCGCGCATTGGGCGAACTGAATGCCTATACCCGGATCGTCCCGGATGTGGATTTGTTCATCCAGATGCACATCCGCAAGGAGGCGAATACATCCAGCCGGATCGAGGGCACAAGGACGGAAATTGAGGATGACGTGCTTTCTGCGGACGAGGTTGCCCCGGAAAAGCGGGATGACTGGCAGGAAGTCCAGAATTATGTCGCGGCCATGAACTCTGCCGTCAAATCCCTGGAAACGCTTCCGCTTTCGCTCCGGCTGCTGCGCGAAACACATTATACCCTGCTTGCCGGTGGACGAGGCGAACATAAGTCGCCGGGCGAATTCCGGGTCAGCCAGAACTGGATCGGCGGCGCGTCCCCTTCCGATGCAGCGTTTGTGCCGCCGCATCACGCGGATATGCCTCCTTTACTGTCGGATATGGAGGCATTCTGGCACAATCCGGATATCCAGGTTCCCCATCTGATACGGGCGGCAATCAGCCATTACCAGTTTGAGACGATCCATCCCTTCCAGGATGGTAATGGGCGTATCGGGCGGTTGTTGATTCCCCTTTATCTGATCAGCAATAAACTGCTCGAAAAGCCGTCCCTTTATCTTTCCGCCCATCTGAGGCACTTGCAGAACCCCTCGTGGTTTCCGCTTGAAGCCGGAAACCACGAGGGGTTCTGCAAGGGAAAATGGCGGATGCTGCGCACGTGAGGGGTTTTGGACAGCCTGATGGGCTGGAATCACCATTTTTGAGCA
>CAZOXS010000420.1:0-6481 GCA_964583785.1 uncultured Victivallales bacterium | reverse complement strand
CGGAAATGACGAGGCGGCCGAAACCACCTTCATTTCCTTTGTCGACCGCTATCCGGGACACGAGCTTGCCCCTCAGGCGCTGTTGCGGGCCGGGCTGGCTGCCTTGCGGCGCCAGCAGTATCTACAGGCGATCGAATGGCTCGGGCGGATGGCGAAACAATATCCGGGCAGTGACCTGCTGGCGGATGCCCGTTTCCATCAGGCCGAGGCGATGGTACAGCTCGGTCGCTATGCGGCGGCTATCCTGGTCTACGAGGAGGTCATCAACAATTATCCCGGTCGTGAACTGGCCGCCATGGCGCTGGGACGCAAGGGTGACTGCCAGTTCACGCTTGGTGCCGAGGACCCCGCTCGTTTCGAGGAGGCCGCGCTTTCTTACCAGGCGCTGCTTCAAAACCCGTTGGTGAAGCTGGACGAATCGCTACAGGCGGCTTATAAGCTGGGGTTGACGTATGAGAAGCAGGGACGGGGCGAGGCGGCGCTTGAGCAGTTCTACAGTGGCGTCATGTTGCCTTTCCTCGTTGAGAAGGAGCAAGGTGGCATTCCCGGCGAACCGGCACGCGTGTGGTTCTCACGTGCCGCGCGTGCGGCAGCGGCGATAGTGGAGCAACGGCAGGACTGGCGCCGCTTGGTTCGGATACTCGAACGGGCGGTAGCCGCGGACGTCGAGTTCTCGGCGGAGGCGAAGGTCCGTGTCAAGGCCGTCAAGACGGATTACTGGTGGATGTTCTACTGACAGGGGAGGATGCACAATGGCTTTTCTTGAATTGTTGTCGCGGGGTGGGGCGGTCTCATGGTGTATCGCCGCTGGCGGGGTGGTTGCCTTTCTCGTGTTTGTCGAACGATCGTTCAGTCTGCACCGTGCCCGTATCCGTTATTCGGATTTTCTCAATGGCATGTTCAATGTCCTGAGCAAGGGCAATATCAAGGAGGCGCTGTCGCTCTGTGATGATACGCCCGGCCCGGTTGCCTATCTCGTCAAGGTTGCCATTCTCTATCGCGAGGCGGACAAGGAGGATCTGCACCGGACGCTGCAGGATGCGGCAGCGGCTGAGATCTCGCGTATGGAGCGGCGCCTGGTCGTGATTACCACCGTTGCGCAGCTGGCCCCGCTGCTGGGATTGTTCGGTACGATTCTCGGGATACTTGACGGGGCGATGACGTTACAGGCGCAGGGCCCGCTTGTGCAGAGCGCGAACCTGCTGGACGGTTTGCTGCTGGCGCTCTCCACCACCGCTATCGGGCTGGCTGTCGCGATCCCGTGCTACGCGGCCTTCAATCTGCTCGTGATCAAGATCGACCGCATCGTGCTCGATATGGAGCGGACCCGCTACGAGATGGTCGCCTTCCTGAAGGGTATACGGCGTAGGGAGGAGCAGTAACGCCATGCAGAACACCTTACGCAAGGAGCCCCTGCCCGGCGGGGATATGCGGACGCGCTACGTGCCTGATGTGCGTTTCAAGCATGGGTTGTTACGCATGGTCCCGTGGCTCGATCTGCTCCTGGTGCTCTTCTACCTGGTGCTGTTGCATTCGCGGGTGGTGCTACAGCCTGGCGTGGTGGTTGAACTTCCCTCGGTGAAGCCGGATGCAGGACTTACCAGTCCACTGATCGCGGTGGCTACGGTTTCCGGAACGCCGCAAACCCCGGTGTATCGTGTTTTCTTCGACAACGAGCAGTATGTGCTTGATGACGTGCAGCGGCTGGATGCCCTGCGTGCGGCCCTGACGGAAAAACGTATCGATATGAATGAGACCGCCTTGACGCTGTATGCCGACCAGCGGATCTCGCATCGCGACTTGATGCGCCTGTTGCAGCTGGCACAGGAGGCCGGTATGCAGCGCATAAACCTCGGAACCCAACCGGTAGGTGCAAGGCCATGACCGAAACGACGGTTAAGCAGTGGAAGCACCCGGGCGGTGTGCGTGGTCTTATTGATGGCGGAACCGGTGTCGTGGTGCTGCTCTGGCTAGGCATCCTGTTGCTGGTGCCATCGCGTCCTTCCGCTGATCCGGCCGTGCCGCCTGCGCCCTCGTGTATGATCACCACCTGTGACGAAGCACTGGATCAATTGCCGCTAGCGCGCTGTCCGGATCTGGTCACGCTGCCTTCGCCCGTCTCCTTCGGGGCGGGCGGTCCCGCTGTTGACTCGCTCCAGGCGGTACCGCCCTTGCGCCGCTATACTGGAAAACCACTTTCGCCCATGGAGGCCGTTATCCCGCTGGATGATGACGCGACGCCTTTGGCCGCCCTGCGTCGGGCGGCGGCGGAGTCACTGCTTCCCCATCCAGTCCTGCCGGTGGTGCCCGAAGTCGGTGCAGGGACAATTCCGGTTTCCAAAACGGGTTGGTATGTGTTAGGTTCGCCCGCGCTGGCCGATACGCAGTTAAGCGCCGGCCTGGATGAGGTGTTGCGGCTGCCGGCGGATATCAAGCAGTTTGAAGCGGAATTATGGGTGCAATTTGATAAGGACGGGCGACCGCTTGAGATTTTTATCGAGAAGAGCGTGAACCGGGACGTGGCCTTGCAACTGGTGCGGCAATTATGGAACCCTGCCAGATGGACAGGCGCTAAAGGCCACGGCCTGATAACTGTCCGCTACCTGGCGGGAACGGGGGGGAACGATGCGAATACAAACAACTGAGTGGAAACCCGGTAAGCAGAACCGGATTGTGGATGGCTTTCTGGCAAGATCGGCGTTTGACGACAAGGCGCAGGATGTGGCGCGGACCGTGCTGGCCGACGTCAAACGGCGCGGTGAAGCGGCGGTGTTGGACTATGCGGCACGGTTCGATCATGCCAGTCTGACGCCAGCCACGTTGCGGGTCAGCGATGCTGAATTGAGCGCATCGTCGAAACAGGTTGATGCGAAGTTCCGGGCTGCAGCCAGAGAAGCGTATCGCCGTATAACCCGTTTCGCGGCGGCCGGTGTCAAGCGCGACTGGCAGATCAGGACCGAACGCGGCGGTCGGCTGGGCGAGTTCTTCGTGCCGTTCGACCGCGTGGGCGTCTACGTTCCCGCCGGTGCTGCCCCGCTGGCCTCCACCGCGCTGATGACCGCCACCTTGGCCAAGGCCGCCGGCGTGCCCGAGATCGTGGCCTGCACCCCCTGCGGGGCGGATGGTGCCGTGAATCCCTACGTCCTCTATGCGCTGAAGCTCGCCGGGGCGACCGAGATCTACCGGGTCGGGGGAATCCATGCCATCGGCCTGATGGCGTACGGCACACGCCGCGTGCGACGGGTACAGAAGATCGTCGGGCCGGGCGGCACGTATGTGACGGCGGCCAAGCGGCAGGTTTATGGCGATGTGGCCCTAGATCTGGTGGCAGGCCCCAGCGAGATCGCCGTGCTGGCGGACGCGAGCGCCAACCCGGCGCATGTGGCGATGGACCTGCTTTCGCAGGCCGAGCACGGGACCGGGTATGAGAAGGCCCTGCTGGTGGCCACCGATAGCGTGCTGATCGACGCCGTCAAGGTCGCTTTGGTCGCGCATACCGCCACGCTCTCGCGCGGCGATGCCATCCGGCGCGTGGCCGATGCCGACGGTATCCTGCTGGTCAAGGTCGATGACCTTGAGGCGGGCATTGGCCTCTGCAACCGCTTTGCTCCCGAGCATCTGGAACTGATCGTGCGCGCGCCGCGCCGCTGGGTGAAGAAAGTGCGTTGCGCCGGGGCGGTTTTCATGGGGCCCTGGACGCCGGAATCGGCTGGCGACTTCGCGGCCGGTCCGAGTCACGTCCTGCCGACCGGCGGGGCGGCAGCGATGTTTTCCGGATTGACGGTGGATGACTTCCGGCGGCGCAGCAGTGTGATCGAGTTCACCCGGCGCGACCTGCAGGATGTGCTGCCGGTAATCGAGGCCTTCGGGCGGGTCGAGGGACTCGACGCGCATGCACGGGCGGGCTGCATCCGTTTCGAGCAGTAGGTAAGCCCGCCGCCCACTGGCGTGGGCAAATACGGGTGGGTAACTTTTGGAGCGTTGGGATGAAGCGTAATGTAGGACTGGTGCCTCGCCTGTCCAGCCGAGCATAAGCACTGTTGGCAGCCGGGCGACTTATGCTCGGCGGTCGGGCGAGGCGCCGCGACCTACTTCCTTGTGGTCGGAAATCAGGGAGGGAGATCGGAAAACGACTACGGATGACGGGGGAAGCGTTCGTCGGCCGTAGTCGTCGCCGTAGTCGTCGTCCGAAAATGGCAGATAATCGTTGTGCACAAAGAGAGACAAAATGACAGTTACAGGCTAGCCGCGGCCCTGGGGTGCCCAGATGATGCAGGGTGAAACGTCTTCAATCGTTAGCCGTTCTCGTCGCCCGTTCTCGTCGGCCGGTGGACGATAGCGGGCGACGAGAACGGAATGCGAGTTTGGGAAACAGTGAAGTTACAACCTAGTCATAAGATGAGTTAATATCATGAAAAAATCACATATAAGAACATCGGTGCAGTCGCTGCACGCCTACGTGCCGGGCGAACAGCCCGCGGGTGACCGGAAGTTCATCAAGCTCAACACCAACGAGAACCCGTATCCGCCCTCGCCGAAGGTCGAGGCGGCGCTGCGCGGCCTTTCGGCGGAAACCCTGCGGTTATATCCGCCGCCGGCGGCGGATGCGCTGCGGGCGCGGATTGCGACGATGCACGACGGCGGCATTGAGCATGTCTTTGCCGGCAACGGATCGGATGAGGTGTTGGCGCTGTGTACGCGGGCCTTTGTCGAGAATGACGGTTGCATCGGCTATTTCGAGCCATCCTACTCGCTGTATCCGGTCCTCGCCGCCATTCGCGATGTCCGCATGATGCCCGTCGCCCTCGGATCGGAGTTCACCTGGCGGACACCGCCTGCGGATGGTAGCGACCTTTTCTTCCTGACCAACCCGAATGCGCCGACCGGCATGGCATTCCCGCCCGAGGCGATCGATGCCTTCTGCGCCGCGTATAAGGGCGTGGTGCTGATCGACGAGGCCTATGTGGATTTCGCGGCGTCCGATTGCATGGCGCTGGCGCGCCGTTACGACAACGTGCTGGTCTCGCGCACCCTTTCGAAATCGTACTCGCTGGCGGGCCTGCGGGTCGGTTACTGCTTGGGGGCCGCGCCGCTGATCGAGGCACTCAACAAGCTCAAGGACTCGTACAACCTCGACCGCGTCGCGCAGACGCTGGCGCTGGCGGCGCTGGAGGATGTCGATTACATGCGGCGGAATGTGACCCTAATCACGGCGCAGCGCGACCGGCTGGGGCAGGCACTGGCGAAAATGGGATTTTGTGTTTTCCCGTCCGAGACCAATTTCATCTGGACAAAACCGCCGACGGCCATCACCGCGGCGGCCTATGTCGCGGCGCTGCGTGAGCGCGGCATCCTGATCCGCTACTTCCCGCAGGGCGATCTCGCGGCCTACGTGCGGATCACGATCGGCACCCCCGACGAGATGACCGCCCTGATCGCGGCAACGGAGGCCATCCTTGGCGCGTGAGCGTTGTGCTATTGGCTTGAACCGGGGGCGGGAAAACGGTAGCTTGCTGACAGTTTGATTAGCAAAGACGTTTTCCTTACCAAAAGGGTTTGTTCATGGGGTACGAAGTATTAGCACGAAAATGGCGGCCGCAGCAGTTTGAAGATGTTGTGGGACAGGAGCATGTGACGCAGACGCTGCGAAACGCGATCAGCGGCGAGCGGTTGCATCATGCCTATCTGTTCGTGGGGCCGCGCGGTATCGGTAAAACCTCGATCGCGCGGATCTTTGCCAAGGCGCTCTGCTGCCAGGCGGGCGGACCGACCGTAACGCCCTGCGACCGCTGCGACAGTTGCCGCGAGATCATGGCTGGCAACAGCCTCGATGTGGTCGAGATCGACGGTGCCTCCAATACGGGCGTGGATAATGTGCGCGAGCTGCGCGATACGGTCAAGTTCGCCCCGGTACGCGGCAAATTCAAGATCTACATCATCGACGAAGTCCACATGCTTTCCACCGGGGCCTTCAATGCGCTGCTCAAGACGCTCGAGGAGCCACCACCGTATGTGAAGTTCATGTTCGCCACCACCGAGCCGGAAAAGGTACTGCCGACGATCATCTCCCGCTGCCAGCGCTTCGATCTGCGGCGGATTCCGGTCGGCCAGATTGTCGACCGGCTCAGGCTGATCGCCGATTCGGACGGGATCCAGGCCGACCCCGAGGCGTTGCTGGCGGTGGCACGCGGTGCCGAGGGTGGGCTACGCGACGCGGAATCGGCCTTTGACCAGTTGATCGCCTTCAAAGGCAAGACCATCACCGAGGCGGATGTGCTCGCGGTTTTCGGTCTGGTTGCGCGCAGCACGCTCGAGTCGCTGGCGACCGATGTGCTGGAGGGCAACCTCAAGGGCATTATCGCGACGGTTGGCGAGCTGGACAGTGCCGGCAAGGATTTGTCCAGACTCGTGATCGAATTGATCGGGCATTTCCGTAACCTGCTGATATGCCTGAATGTCGACGATGCGCAGGCGGCGCTGG
>CAZOXS010000419.1:0-8593 GCA_964583785.1 uncultured Victivallales bacterium | reverse complement strand
TGAGCAGGACGATGATTTTCGAGACCGGTTCGGCATCCTGCAGCCGGGCACAGGCGGTCGCCAGTGCGTCGCCGATCGCTGTCAGCAGCTCGTCCGGATTGAGGATCTGGCCTTCGCGGTCATGCATCTGCCGGGGGATCTCCACGCCGGAGAGGACATGCTGGAGCGCATCGTGATCGGAGGTCAGCGGGGCCAGCGTCGAGGCATAACCGCCGAAGCTGATCAGCCCGATCAGGTCGTCCGGGCGTTTGTCGATAAAGGCGGCAAAAGTGTCCTTGACCACATCGAGGCGCGTGCGGTACTGCGTTCCCAGCGGGGTGGTGATCGACAGGTCCAGTGCCTCCATCGATCCGGAGACGTCGATCACCATCTGGATGGCGATCACATCGGCCGTGCGGCGTGACTGGGACAGCATCGACCGCGGACGGGCCATGGCGATCGCCATCAGGGCCAGTGCAGCCAGGTAGAGGGCAGGCAGTCCCTGGGCGGCGCGGGTGCGCCACGAGCGGGCCTGCCGCGGGAACCGTACGGTCGGGGCGAAGCGGATGCCGTGGTGGATGCGCCGCGCGTAGACGCACCAGGCGCAGCCCGCGGCGGGCAGCAGCAGCAACAGCCATAAAGGATGGGCGAATTCGAACATCGGCTAGCCCTCCTTTCCATCAGTGGCCGCGATGGCGGTATTCGCGGCATCGGTGGTCAGGTAATCGCGGGCGGTGCCGACAGCGTCGTCGACGGCGTGGCTGTCGGGTTGGTAAGCGGCGAACTTGACCAGATCCGCCGCTTCGAGGAACTGCTTCAGGCGATTCAGAACCGCCTCGGTAAAGCGCGGGTCGGCGGAAATGGCCAGCAGGAACTCGTGCGTGGTCTGCTCCGGTGCGCGGACATGGTGCTGCCGTTCGATATAGCGGCGTACGATCATCGTCAGTTCCACATAGAAATCCTTGACATGTCCGGTCTCGATCCAGCGGCGTCCAAGCAACAGGTCAAGCTCGCGCAGGGCGCGTTCCTTGGGCGACATGCGCAAAAGGCGCACCTGATGCCGGATGCGGCCGATCAGCCAGATGGCCAGCGCCATGACGGCGGCGACCAGCACGAGCAGGGCGACATAGCCGGAAAGGGTTTTGAGCGAGACCGGTACCCGGATCGGCGTGATCGTCGTGCGCGGGAACTCATCGACCGGCTTGTCGGTCACCGCATTGACAGGCAGCACGATTGGCGGGGTCGCGAAATAGTCGGTTTTGCCGTTTCCGTCAACGGCATGGCGGGTGGCGATCGCCATCGGGGCGAGGCGATATTCGTCGGCAATCAGAGGGGTCAGGCGCACGATTCGCTCGCGAGTCACATTGCCCTTGTCGTCGGCGGGCACGGCCTCGCGGTCGAACGACGAGGCCGCCAGCAGTCCCTCAAGCCGGTCGGATAGCGGAGGCAGCGTGACGGCGATACTCTCGGGATGCGTGAGCTTGAGCGAGAGGATAATATCGCGGTCGAGCGAGACGCTGCCGGGGTCGAATGTGATCGTCAGGGTCACGCCGTTTTGCCGCACGGTTTCGACGCGGGGTTCGGCTACCGCCAGGCTGGCGAAGGCGGTTGCAATTACTAATCCTCTGATTGTTATTTCGACAGGATTAGCAGGATAAACAGGATAAATGCGCAGTTTATCAATCAATTTGATCCTGCCAATCCTGTCATCCTGTCTAGATAAATATAAGAACCTTAGTAAGATGTTGAGAACATTTTTCATGGCATTATCCGTTTTTCGAGCGAACCTGACGGCGGTGGAACAGCCGGCGCACCTCGTCGATGACCGGGCGGGCGGTGGAGAGATCCAGCCGGTCGATATTGTTGCGGGTGAAGAGGCGGTTGAGGGTGTCGGCGTGCCGGGTGGCCTCGCGGGCGAAGTGCGCGCGGAAGGCGGGCGAGCGGGTGTCGGCCAGGAACAGGTCGCCGGTCTCGGCATCCTCGATCTCGACCAGGCCGATGTCCGGCATCGCCAGTTCGTGCGGGTCGCTGATCGGGCAGCAGATCACATCGTGCCGCCGTGCCGCCACGCGCAGCGCCTTCTCGTAGCCGCTGTCCTGGAAGTCGGAGATCAGGAACACCACGGCCTTGCGCTTCTGCACCGAGGTCAGGAACCGCAGGGCCCCGGCGATATCCGTGCCGTGCGGGGTCTCCTCGGCCGCCAGCACCTCGCGCACCAGTCGCATCGCGGCCGTGCGCCCCTTGCGCGGCGGGATGCTCTTCTCGATGCGGTCGCTGAAGAGGATCAGGCCGACGTTGTCCTGGTTCTTGATGGCCGAGAGCGCCAGCAGACAGGTGATCTCGGCGGCGGTCTCGGCCTTGGAGCGGGTGGTGGAGCCGAAACACTGCGAGCCGGAGATGTCCACCAGGAAGATAACCGTCAGCTCGCGTTCCTCGGCGAAGCGCTTGATGTAGGGATGCCCCATGCGGGCGGTCACATTCCAGTCGATCGAGCGCACATCGTCGCCGAAGGCGTACTCGCGCACCTCATCGAACTCGATCCCCTGGCCCTTGAAGACGGAATGGTACGCCCCCGTCAGGTGCTGATCAACCAGCCGGTTGGTCAACACCCGCAGGCGTCCGACCTGCTTCATTAATTCTGCGGTGTCTAACATGGGGTTTCAGGTTTCGGGTTGAACGTTTCAGGTTGTAGGTTTCAACAACCAACGCCCAAGTGGGGAACTCTTCACTTGGACGTTGGATGTTGGTTGTTGGGCGTTGATCTGATGTTCATTTCAGCTTTCCCAATTTCAGCTTTTTCACGGCACCGGCAGTTCATTCAGCAGCCGGGTGATGACATCCTCGCTGCTGCATTCCTCGGCTTCCGCCTCGTAGGTGAGGATGACGCGGTGGCGCAGCACATCGTGCGCGATCTCCTTGACGTCCTGCGGCGTGGCGTAGGCCCGCCCGTTGAGCATGGCGTTGGCGCGCGCCGCGATGTTCAGGAACAGGCTCGCGCGCGGCGAGGCCCCGTACTCGATCATGTGGTCGATCTCGATCTTGAAGTCGGAGGGCTTGCGCGTGGCGAACACGATGTCGAGGATGTAGTCGGCGACCTTTTCGTCGCAGTACACCTGATCCAGCAGCTCGCGCATCGCCGCGATCTGCGCGGCGCTGATCACCGGCTTGAGCGTGATGTGCTGCTGGTTGGCGAAGCGGTTCATGATGCGCCGCTCGTCGTCGCGCGAGGGGTAGTCCACCTTGCACTTGAGCATGAACCGGTCGACCTGTGCCTCGGGCAGCGGATAGGTGCCCTCCTGTTCGATCGGGTTCTGCGTGGCCATCACCATGAACGGCGAGGGCAGGGGGTAGGTGTTGTCGCCGATGGTGACCTGGTGCTCCTGCATCGATTCGAGCAGCGCCGACTGCACCTTGGCCGGGGCGCGGTTGATCTCGTCTGCCAGCAGGATGTTGGTGAACACAGGGCCCTTGCGCGGGAAGAATTCCGCCTCCTTCGGATTGTAGATCATGGTGCCGACGATATCGGCCGGCAGCAGGTCGGGCGTGAAGGAGATGCGGTGGAAGTTGATGCCGAGCGAGTTGGCCAAGGCCTTGACGGCGGTGGTCTTCGCGAGTCCGGGAACGCCCTCGAGCAGGATGTGCCCTCCGGTGACCAGGGCGATCAGCATGCGATCGAGCAGCTTCTCCTGCCCGACCAGCACCTTGCCGACCTCCTGGCGCAGCGTGCTGACGGTTTCGGCCAGGGCCTTGATTAGCTGTGTGGTGTTCTGCATGTCACTACTGTTCATTGGTGGTGTCCTCGGTTTCGGGTGGGTTGGTTGTTTCCGGCTGCTCGGCAACATCTCCTGGTTGATCGGACGGATCAGTCAGATCGGTCCGATCCGTCTGATCATTGGCTTCCGGCTGCTTCACCAGCGACGCGCGGGTGCTTGCCAGCGCACCGGCCTTGTAGCCGGCAATCCGGTAGGTCCAGGGCGAGAGCTTCGCGTGCAGCGCCTCGGCGGCGCTCTCCGCCGCACGGTTGGCCTCGGCGGCAACGGCAACGGCGTCGGTGGCCGCCTCCTTCTCGGTTTTGGCCTCCGGGGGCGTTTCGCTCACCGGTAGCGGCGGCGCGTTGAACGCGACGGCGATGCGGATGTAGCGCTCGTCGCTGTCCGCGATCGGGTCGCTGACGCTCAGGATGTACTGCGTGCCGTTGGTGGTTGCCACGCTGAACAGGCGCGGTGTCGTGAACCCGAGCGCCGCCACGTCGGCGGACGGATCGGCTACATCCTCCAGGGTCAGGTAGCCGAGTGCGCCGGTAAGCGACCAGGTCTTCGTGTCGTCGAATGGCTTGTCGTCCTCCGGTTCCGCGAAGGCAAGTTTGCCATCCGCACCCTTCACCAGCGTGAAACTGCCATCCTCGGGGTTGGATAGGGTGATGGCGCTGACCGCCTCCGCCTGCACATCCAGCAGGGTGGTGTCCATCCAGCGTTTGGCGTCGGCGACGGCCTCGTGCAGGGATTCCGCGACCAGGTAGGCCATCGGGTCATCCTTGATCGCCAGGTAGCGCCCGTCGGTCATGCCTCCCATCATGCCGTAGGGCATGGCGTCGGCGTTGGCGGCCGCTCGGTTGGCGCCGAGTCGCAATTCCACCAGCGTGTTGCCGCCGGTTTTGAGCGTGATCGTGGTCGCCGCCTCCGGCGTCAGTTCCATCTGCGCCCGCTGCCGGTCGCTGGCCTTGAACGCCTGCCCGATCCGCAGGTCGGCGAGCGTGAGCATCAGTCCGCGGATGGTCTCGAAGTTGGCGGGGTAACCGTAGCGTTCCGGCAACACCCAGGCACCCTCGACCCTGGCCACCCGCGCGGTCTGCGTGCCGGTGCTGACGATGATCTCGTCCACCGCGTTGACCGCCAGGTCCGGCAGAAGTTTCTGGCCGATACGGTTGGCCCCGGCGGGGGCCGGCTCACGCGACGTCATCCAGGCCAGGGCGGCCAGCACCACGCCAGCCACCACCAGAAGCAATACATTCTTGTTTTTCATGATTTATCTGTTCCTCACTATGGGGTGTTTACGACAGGATTACGAACGTTTTCGGCGCAGGCCATAGGCAATGCCACCGATGCCGACCAGCAGGGGTATCAAGGCGATGTTGATCACCTTGACCTTGAACCCCAGCCGCTCGATGTCGCGCCTCAGGTTCTTGCGCACATCCTTGAGCTGCTGCTTGACCTCGAACTCCTGCTGCTGGAAACGCGCGATGGTCGTGCGCTGGCTATCGCTCAGGATGAAGCGCTGGTCCTCGGTCTTGCCGGCCTGTAACTGGTTGATCTGCTGCTGGGCCTCCCGCAGGCGAGCCTCCAGCTGGGCCTCCTGCTCGCGCCAGCGGTTGACCGCCGCCGCCTCAATCTCGTCCACACGGGTGAAGGGGCGGCTGAATCCCTGGCGCGAACGGATACTGATCAGGTCGCTGCCGCCAGCCAGTCCGTCGATGACGTTGGCGAAGAACGCCAGGTTGTCGTTGAGCGGCCGGTGTACCGTCTGGCCGAAGAAGTTGACCGCCTCGACGCAGATGGCATTGAACAGCAGATCAATATCCGCGATGACGATGACGGAGCTTTCCCCTGACGTCAGGGCGTCGGTGGGTGCGGGCTCATCCGCTGTGCTCTCCGCGTCCGCGCTGGCCGGACGGCCATCGGGAAAGGCGGTCTGGAACGTGCCGGTAAGCTGCAACGCCAGATGCCGGGGTTCCGGCGCGGGCGTGAAACTTTCGCGCACGCCGCGCCCGCCTTGCCGTGCCGCCATGGGCGGGACGCTGCCGCTTTGTGACGAGGCCGTGATCAGCGGTGTGACGGTCAGCTTGCCGCCGGTCTGGTCCTGCAGGCTACCGGCAAAGGCGGCGCGGATGGTCTGCAGCCCCGCCGTCATGATGCTATTCTTATCGAAGGCATCGGTCGTGTAGGTGACCACCGTCGGGTTGTTCTCGATGCCGCCGTCCGGGGTTCGCATCGGCGTGGCGGCCTTGAAGTCGGCGAGCACCGTGGCCGGTGTATAGCCGACACCCCAGGCCTTGAGCAGCGGTGCCAGGTCCGAGTCGAGTTGCGGCATGCCGTAGGGGTTGGCGGATGCCCCGCTTTCCTGATCGGCGATGCTTATCGGGTCGACGAGGACCACCGCCCGCCCGCCGCGCAGCACATGCTGGTCGATGGCGAACTGCGCCCGGGGCGTGAGATCCTTGGGATGGGCGACGACCAGCACATCAACCGACGAGGGGATGCCGTCCTCGGGCGCCTCGATCATCTGCACGTTGTAGTCCTTGCGCAGTTCCTGGAACGCGATCCAGGCCGGCTGCGGCGGCTGCATCATCGGCATGCCCGGCATCATCGGCGCCGGGCTGCCCAGTACCGGCAGGCTGCTGATCACGCCGATCACCTTCTTCTCCGGATGCGTGACCTGGTGAATCATGCGGCTGATGTTGAACTCCAGCATCTGCTGCATACGCGGATCCAGTCCCGGCAGGACGGCCTCGGCGTTGCCCGCACTGGCCACCAGCCCGAAGTACAGCGGGGAACCGAACATCTCGACCGCCTGGCCGGCAATCCCGTACTTGCGCGCCCATTCCTCCTCGTCCGAGTCGGGCTTGGGATCGAGCTTCTGCACAATCAGATTGCCCTTGCCGGCAATCCGGTATTCCGTCAGCAGATCCTCGACCTGCCGGGCGTAGGTGCGCAGGCCCGAGGGAACGCGCGGGTTGCTGCTGTTGAAGAACAGCTTGAGCGTGACCGGTTCGTCCAGGTTCGACAGCATGTGGCGGGTTCCTGCCGAGAGGGAGTAGAGTTTCTCCTCGGTAAAGTCAACCCGCAGGCGCAGGTTGCGCGTGATCACGTTGGCCGCCGCGAGAATCACGAACAAAGCCAGCAGCGCGACCGCGCCGCGGCCGACGCCCGCCACGGTCTTGCGTTCGCCGAGGGTGATGTGGGCGGCGGTGAGCATGAAGGCCATGACGCTGGCGTAATAGGCCACGTCGGCCAGGTCGACGACGCCGCGCTTGATGGCGTCGAAGTAGGGCATGAAGCTGAGCGCGGCGACCGCGTTGACCACCCAGGCCGGAGCCCAGCGCGAGAAGAAGCCCGTGACCGGCTCCCAGCCCGCCAGCAGCAGCACGAAGCAGGCCGAGAGGGCGAGCACGAAGCTGATCACCTGGTTGCGGGTCAGCGAGGAGGCCAGCATCCCGACCGCCACGTAGGCCCCCGCCAGCAAAACCGAGCCGAGATAGCCGCAGATGATCGCACCGGCGTCCGGACTGCCGAGGGTAACGACCGTACCGATCATCGGGATGGCCGTCAGCAGCACGCACATGGCGATGAACAGCCAGGCGGCCAGGAACTTGCCGATGATTGCCTGCGTCATCGTCAGCGGCATCGTCAGCAGCAGTTCGATCGTGCCCGTGCGCCGTTCCTCCGCCCACAAGCCCATCGTGGCGGCTGGCACCAGCAGCAGGTAGACCCAGGGGTGCCAGAAGAAGAACGGTTCGAGGTCGGCAATCCGCCGTTCGTAGAATCCGTTGACCGAGAAGGTCAAAAACCCGGTCAGCAGCAGGAATACAATCATGAAGACATAAGCCACCGGCGACTCGAAGTACGACTTGAGTTCGCGGCGTAAAATCGTGCAGGTGTTGCTAAGCGCAGCGTTCATGTTCAGCGTTCCTCCCTAATCGTCAGTTTCCGGAATACATCATCCAGCCGTCCCGTCTCGCTCATGGCCTTGAGCTCAGCGGGCGTGCCGTTGGCGACGACCTTGCCGCGGGCGATGATCAGTGCCCGCGTACAGACGGCGTCGACCTCCTCGAGAATATGCGTGGAGACGATGATGACCTTTTCGGCGGCCATTTCCTTGATCATCTCGCGCACGACGAACTTCTGGTTCGGGTCGAGGCCGTCGGTTGGCTCATCCATGATCAGTACCGGCGGATCATGCAGGATTGCCTGCGCGAAACAGGTACGCTGACGGTAGCCCTTCGAGAGTGTGCTGATCGTCTGGTGGCGCACGCCGTCCAGATGACTGCGTTTGATCGCCGCCTCGACGCGGTCGGTCAGTTCGCTGCCCTTGAAACTGCGGATGCTGCCCGCAAAGCGCAGGAAGCCGGTGACGGTCATCGTGCCGTAGACGGGCGCGTTCTCGGGCAGGTAGCCGAGCTGACGCTTGACGCCGACGGGGTCTTCCGCCACGTCAATCCCGCCGACGAGGGCGCTGCCGCCAGACGGGGGCAGGAAGCCGGTGATCATGCGCATCGTGGTGCTCTTGCCCGCCCCGTTCGGCCCGAGAAACCCAAGGACCTCGCCCTTGGATACCGCGAACGAAACGCCGCGAACCGCCTCGATGTGCCCGAAGTTCTTTCTGAGGTCCCTGACCTCAACGGTTATCGTGTTCGCCATTTTGTCTCCTTGTTTTTCTTTCTATTTCGGTGAACGAGAACGGCGACGTGAGCGGTTAACGAGTAGGGAGCATCACAAATCGTCCTCCGTTCTCGTCGCCGTTCTCGTAAACCGATTTTCCTCCTCACACGCCCAAAACACACACATCTCTATTCGCTTACAACGCGGCGGACGGGGTGGAACCCGTCCCTCCAAGGGGG
>CAZOXS010000418.1:0-7030 GCA_964583785.1 uncultured Victivallales bacterium | reverse complement strand
GCGTTTGCCGTGATGGGGTGGCGGTTAACCGCGGTACGAAACCGGCCTCGGAGACAGTCGTGGGTAACGGATGCATGTTGATGGCCAATGCGCACTGCGCACACAACGTGCAAGTCGGTAATCACGTCACCATTGCCAATTGTACGGCCCTGGCGGGGTTTGTGACGGTCGGCGACCGTGCTTTTATTAGTGGGACGGTCGGGGTCCATCAGTTTGTTCGTATTGGTCAGCTGGCAATGATTGGCGTCTCAGGGGTTTTGACCAAGGACCTGCCGCCGTTTTGCACCGTTCGACCCTCGACTGAGAATGGTGTGGCCGGTTTGAATGTAGTGGGGATGCGCCGTGCCGGCATGACGGCCGAGGCGCGGGCGGAGATCAAGTTCGCCTTCAAGGTACTTTACGGTTCCGGATTGAATGTGACCCAGGCAATCGCGGTGCTCGAGCAAGGTCAGGGAGGCCCAGAGATCGACTCGATTCTTGAATTTATTCGTACTAGCAAGCGCGGTATCTGCGCCAGCACGCTTCGGCAACGGGGGGCAAATGTGTCCGATAACGGTTCTGCCCCGGATGGGGCGTGACGTGACCTTTGGTGGAGACCCGACTGACATGATGAACATAGCGGTTGCATGCGGGGGGACAGGCGGGCATATATTCCCCGGGTTGGCGACAGGTCGGATCCTGCAGGTGCGCGGACATACGGTGACCCTGTGGCTGGCCGGGCGGGATGTGGAGGCGTGCTCGGTGGCGGATTGGCAAGGCGCAACGGTGCACATCCGCGCCTCCGGTTTCCCCTCCGGTCTTTCGCTGCGTGGATTGGCCTCGATCTGGCGGATGGCCGGTGCGGTCGTGGTGGCGTGGCGGCGGCTGCGCGAGACGCGCCCGGATGTGTTGCTCTGCATGGGTAGCTACGCCTCGGTCGGCCCCTGCTTGGCGGCCCGCTTGCTTGGAATCCCGGTGGTGCTGCACGAGGCCAACGCCGTGCCGGGGCGGGCGATCTCTTTCCTGGCGCGTTTCGCCTCGCGTGTGGCGGTCGGTTACGAGGCGGCGTTGGCTTGGTTTCCGCCGTCGGTCAACGTGGTTGTGACGGGGTTCCCGTTGCGCAAGGGGTTCGTCGCCAGGCCGAAACCGCCCGCGGACGAAAGCGCTTCTGCCTTAACGTTGCTGATCATGGGAGGCAGTCAGGGGGCGCATGCCCTGAATTCGCGTATGCCGGCGGTGGCGGCCGCCTTGCAGGCCAAGTTGGATAGGCCGCTACGGATCATTCATCTGGCGGGTCGCCAGGAGGCTGAAGCGGTGGCGGCGGATTACCGTGCGCAGCAGGTGGAGGCCGAGGTGCATGCGTTCTGCGCGGATATGGCCAGCCTGTATGCACGGGCCGATGTCGCTGTGGCGCGGGCGGGCGCGGCGAGCTGCACGGAACTGGCGGTTTGCGGGGTGCCGGCGGTGCTGGTGCCGCTGCCGCATGCCCCGCGTAACCACCAGATGCGTAATGCCGAAGCGATGGCCGAATCGGGTGGCATGTTGGTGCTGCCGGAGTCCGAATTCTCGCTTAAAAACATGACGCAACGTTTATATATGCTCTTTCGTAATCAGGACGGGCTGCAGTTGATGCGTAAGGCACTGTTGACATCAATGCCGGCAGATGGCGCCGAACGACTGGCCACGCTGGTGGAGACCGTGGCTGGCGGGAAATCAAGTGTGTGAGTATGTGAGTTAGTGAGAACTGTAGCCACGGCCGCGTAGGCCGTGGATTGCGGCGTGCAAGCGTACTTCGTGAAAAGTGACGTATAGGGAGAGGAATCCGATGCCGATATACGAATATTATTGTGAACACTGTCACATGATCCTCAATTTCTTTTCGCGGACGTTGACACCCTCGCGTCAGCCGGCCTGTCCGCATTGCGGGCACAAGCGGCTGGATCGTCAGGTTTCGCTGTTCGCGGCCGGGCGCAAGGGTGGCGAGAGTGGGGGGGATGACGACGCGCTGGGGGATCTTCCCGTGGACGAACGCAAGATGGAGCGGGCGCTGGAGGCACTGAGTTCCGAAGCCGAGGGGTTGAACGAGCAGGACCCCCGTGCGGCGGCGCAGTTAATGCGCAAGTTCTCGAAGATGGCCGGGATGGAGTTTAACGAGGGAATTGAGCAGGCCCTTCAGCGCATGGAGGCCGGTGAGGATCCCGAGGCGGTCGAGGCGGAGATGGGCGATTCGCTCGACGATGCCGAGCCGTTCGTGATGGCAGGCGGCGTGAAGGCCAAAAAAGAGGCGAAAAAAGAACGCCACTGCGGGGCACCCCGCCGCGACGATACGCTTTACGATCTGTAGCCGCAGCTCGCGAGGACGTTCGCCCTCCAGACCATGCCTGAAGACGTACTGGGGGGCGAGCGTTCTCGCGAGCCGAGCGTGGGTGGCTAATGATCGCTAACTGACTTTATGTATGAGCTGGCACACACGAAGAACCAAAAAAGCCCGCTCCTCGGTTGAAGAGCGGGCTTTGATGTGTCGGCTGTTTGTTGTTTACAGCAGCGAGACGGCCAGGTCGGCGGCCGAGGCGGCGTCCGGTGCATAGCCATCGGCGCCGATCTCGTCGCAGAACGCCTGGGTGACCGGCGCACCGCCGATCATGACTTTGGCGTCGATACCGGATTCCTTGACGGCATCGACCACGGCCTTCATGTTGGTCATCGTCGTGGTCAACAGCGCCGAAACGCCGATGACTTTCGCGTTGTTGGCCTTGGCCTGTTCGACGAACTTGGCGGGGTCGACGTCGATTCCGATGTCCACAACCTTGAGACCGGCACCTTCAAGCATCATGCAGACCAGGTTCTTGCCGATATCGTGCAGGTCGCCCTTGACGGTACCCACCACCGCGATACCACGCGGCTCGACACCGCTGCTGACCAGTGCGGGCTGCAGGATCTCCATGCCGGCCTTCATGGCACGGGCGGCGATCAACACCTCCGGCACATAGACCTCGTTCTTCTTGAAACGCTCGCCGATCACGCCCATTCCCGAGAGCAGACCTTCGGTCAGGATCGTGTTGGGTTCCAGTCCTTCGTCAAGCGCCTTCTGTACGGCGGCCTTAACGTCGTTCGCTTTGCCCTTCATCAGATTGGCTGCCATTTCCTCAAGAATACTACTCATGCGTACGTTCCTCATCATGTGCGTTTTTGTTACACCGAAACTCTTTCGGTACCCGTCAACGATGTCATGAAAAATATCGAAAGAATTCGTTTGATAATAGGTCATATTTGTTGAAAACTATAACGATCTTGCTGTTTGGTCTAGAAATGCGTCCTGTTTTGTTAATAATCGAACGGGTTACAGGTGTTTTATATGGTGATGTTGTCGAAGCGGTTGATGCAGGGGGTATCGCGCAAGGTGATGGACGGCGGGGATTGCTGGCCGCGTTTCCTCGACCTGAATGGTGTCTGCCTGCTGGGGGACGACGCGCTGGGCGTGTTGCGCAACAGCGCGCAGCGGCGCCGTTATGCCTTGCAGGAGAGCGTTGACCGCGGTGCGCCCTTCCTGTATTTCGTCGCTCCGTCGGTCATGAGCTGGGTCGTGGCGTTGGAGAACCAGCGCGTGATCGCGGGGAGCATGCTGGGGGGCGAGTATTACGTCGAGGAGGGGGATGGCAGCCGGGAGGCTGCCGTCGGCTACCTAGCCGCGCAGGGCATGGGCGGTGCGGTGGCAACGCGGTTCGTCGAGGCACTGCCGGTGGCGACGCGCGACGGGGTCGAGGCGGTCGCCGGACGCGCGGCGGACCTGTTTTATCGCGAAAGCGGCTGGCAAGCGGATCTGATGGCGGAACGGCGGCAGGGGCTGCGTCGGCAGCAGCAGTTGACCGAGGCCATGAACGAAGTGCGCATGCGCGGAGGCGGAGCGCTGTACGCCTTCGAGAAGGAACGGGTCTTGCTGGCCTGCATCCGGGCGGGTGATCGCAACGGTGCCCGCCGCCTGCTCAACGAGATGCTGGCGACGATCTACCTTTCTTCGCCAAAACCAGTAGTCTTGCGGGCGCGGGTGATTGAATTACTAAGCTGCCTGACGCGTGCCGCGATCGAGGACAACCCCATGCTGGAACCGTTGATCGAGCGTAATCACCGCTGGACCGATCAGTTGATCCATGCCGACGGGTTCGAGACGCTTTCGACCGCACTGATGAAGGCACTTGATGAATTCATCGATGTGGTTTATCTTCACGGGGTCAACCGTTCGAATGTGCATGTCCAGAAGGCGTTGGAATACATCGCGCAGGCCTATCGGGAACCGATCAGCCTGGCGCATGTCGCCAGTCATGTCGGCTTGAGTGCCAGCCGTCTGGCGCATCTGGTCAAGGCCTTCACGGGCAAGACCGTCCTGGAGGTGATTCGGCAGGTGCGGTTGCGGCGGGCGCAGGAACTGCTCGACCAGACGTCGATGCCTTGCGTCGAGATCGCCTATGAGGTGGGCTTCGGTGACCAGAGTTATTTCATCCAGCATTTCCGGCGGCACACCGGCATGACGCCAGCCCGCTACCGGCGCCGCCGTCAGGTCAAGCCTGGAGGGACGGGTTCCACCCCGTCCGCCGCGTTGTAAGCCGGACGTTTGTTCGCGCTGTGTCTTTCGAGCGTTGGGCGGGATATTGATCGACGAAGCGGGTCGTTTAAGTGTATCCGCGTAAAGATGGCGGTTAAGCGTACGTTTAAGTGTGCGTTCAAGTGTAGACGAATAAGAGTGTGGGGGAGGGGGCATGAACTCAGAAGATCAGCAGTTGTTAACGGGCGAGACATCAGTCCGCCGCTTCCGGATTACCGTGATGTATGACGGTACGGCCTACGGTGGCTGGCAGATACAGCCGAATGCCAACACGGTCCAGGCGGAATTGCAGGCGGTGCTCAAGCGCCTTGGCGGGAGCGATGTGCACGTGCATGGCAGCGGCCGGACTGATGCCGGGGTGCATGCGCGCGGACAGGTGGCACACTTCGATTTTCCGCGTCCGTTCACGCCGGAGGCACTGGTGCGGGCGATGAATGCCTGCCTGCCGGATGATATCCGTGTCATGGAGGCGGCGATCGTGCCGGACGGGTTTCATGCGCGCAAAAGCGCCACGGGCAAGGAGTACCGCTATTTCATCTGGAATGCCCCCGTGATGTCACCGACCGAAAGGCTCTATCACGTGCATGTGCCCGAACCGCTCGATGTGGCAACGATGCAGGCGGCGGCTGGGGTCTTGATCGGTCGGCACGATTTTGCCGCCTTCTCCGCCAACCCGAACCGGTTTGTCGAAACCACCGTCCGCACGATCCAGTCGCTGACGGTTGCGCGCCTGGACGAGCAGATCACGATCGCGGTCCATGGCGACGGGTTCCTTTACAAAATGGTTCGCAGTCTCGCCGGTTGGCTGATTCGCGTCGGACGGGGCGAGGTTTCCTCGGAGCAGACCGCCGGCATCCTGGCGTCATGCGAGCGCACCGCACGCGTGCCGACCGCCCCCCCGCAGGGCCTGTTCCTCTGGCAGGTGGATTATAATGCCTGAAACGTCCTGGCACTAAAACGTCTTGACGTTGTAACGGCATAACGTTACCGTGTTGATGCCAAATCGAAAGGAAAAACAGCATGACAACTCTCACAAAACGAGCGACGATTTATCTTGACCCGAGGCTGCACAGGGCCATTCGCCTCAAATCAATCGAGACAACCCGTTCGATATCTGATCTTGTCAATGACGCCCTTCGGGCTGATCTTGCCGAAGATGCAGACGATCTCTCCGCATTCGACGAACGAAAGAACGAACCCACGCTCAACTTCGAGACTTTCGTCAAGGAACTGAGGCGTCATGGCAAGATATGAGCTGCAGATCAAGAAGTCCGTTGCAAAGGATCTTGATCCCCTGCCGAAGAAAGATGTCCAAAGAATCGTCGAAGCCATCAACGGCTTGGCGGACAATCCTCGACCATCTCAATCCTTGAAACTCTCCGGCGAGGAAAAGTATCGACTCCGTTGTGGCACGTATCGAGTTCTTTACGAGATTCAAGATGACGTGCTGATTGTCTGTGTTGTGAAAGTCGGGCACCGGAAAAACGTGTACAAATAAGGATCGGTTGTTGAAGGTCTTCGGTTTAAGGTCTTCAGTCTTCGGCCTGAAAACACAGGAAAGGAAATTATCATGAGTAAGGATACGGTTTCACGCCAGGGGGCGAATTTCCGCAAGGTGGTGGTGGTTGGGGCGGGGGATGTGGGGGCTTCGTTCGCCTATGCCCTGGCGCAGGATGGCGTGGCCAGTGAGATTGCGCTGATCGATGCGCGTCCCGGCCTGGCCGAGGGGCAGGCGCTGGACATGGCGCATGGACTGCCGTTCCTGACGCCGACCAACCTGCATGCCGGCGCCCCGGCCGATTATGCCAATGCGGATGTGATCGTCATCACGGCCGGTGCCAAGCAGAAGCCCGATGAATCGCGCCTGAACCTGCTGGCGCGCAATATCGCCATTATCAAGAGCATCATGGACGATATCATCGCGCAGCAGTCGCCTGCCGTGATCGTCGTGGTCAGTAATCCGGTCGACATCCTGACCTACGTGGCGCAGCAGCACAGCGGCTGGCCGCGCGAGCGCATTCTCGGGTCGGGGACGGTCCTCGACAGTGCCCGTTTCCGCTATCTGCTCAGCCGGCATTGCGGTGTGGATGTGCGCAATATGCATGCCTACATCCTGGGCGAGCATGGCGACAGTGAGATCGCCGCCTGGTCGATGACGCATGTCGCGGGCATGCCGATGATTGATTACTGCGCGATCTGCCACGAGTGCGATGACTGGCAGAAGACGCGCGAGGAGATTGTCGAGCAGGTGCGCCGGTCGGCCTACCACATTATCGACTACAAGGGCTCGACCTGCTACGGGATCGGACTGGCGCTGGTGCGGATCGTTAACGCTATTCTGCGCGATGAACACAGCGTGATGACCGTATCAACACTGCTGGATGAAGAATACGGATTGAAGGACGTGTGCCTCAGCGTCCCGTGCATCGTGTCTCAAACGGGAGTCGAAAG
>CAZOXS010000417.1:0-11134 GCA_964583785.1 uncultured Victivallales bacterium | reverse complement strand
AACACTCGCACCACGCCACACGTTGAAATGCACAAACAGCGCTGCACACGGAAACAAATTTCAAATATTTTTGGCTAGAACTGGATGTCGGAATCATCGACGAAGGCATCGTTCTCATCGAAAGGCGGCTCCTCGCTGGCGGCGGCAGCGGTCCCGCGAGCTGCCGGATCGCCGAGCTTCCAGGCAACGAGGTTGACAAAATATTTGCCATTATACTCGCGGCCACTGATATCGAACGTCACCTTGATCCGCTGCCCTTCCTTGAAGCTGTCGAGCAGCGCGGTCTTGTCTTTCAGGCACTCGAACTTGATATCCTGGGGGAATCGTTCGCCTTCGGTGGTGATGACAAACTCGCGTTTCGAGAAACCGCTCGGGAATGTCATTTCCTTGTCGATCAGTTTCACGGTACCTTCCATCTCGTATGCGGCCATGGCGGAGTCTCCTCGGTTGTCTGCCGCCCCGGGTTGCGCGCCGGGAGCGGTGGGGGTTGAAATTCCAAGGTGGTCAGCGACCACCATTTCGTCATGTGGTCAGGTGTACCGCATATCCGTACGACAGGAAAGCAAAAAAGGGTATTTCGTATCGCCTCGCGTGATTTTAAAATTTTTCCTTGCGCAACACCGCACTACGGAAGACAATCGGGGCGTATGAGCGCGGAGCATAATTACGCAAGGACGATGCGGATCGACCTGCTGCTGGACGACAGGCGCGACGCCCGTCGGGTGACCCTGCCTGCCACCGAAACCCATCGGATCGAGACGCTATCGCAGACCCGGCCCGCCAGCGACTTCGAGGTGCTGCTGCAATCGATTTACGATGCCGCCCTGCTGACCGACTTCGATGGGCGTGTCACGAATGCCAACGAGCGGGCCCTGCGGTTTTTCGGTTATAACGCCGAGTCAATCGCCCAACATTATATCGGTGATCTGATTGCCGGCGTGGATGCCGGTATCCTCGAAACCGTGACCGAGAATGTGCAGTCGGAGCGTTTCACCTTGCTGCAGGCACACTGCATCCGCCAGGACGAAAGCCTTTTTCCGGCGGAGATCTCGGTCACCTGCCTGAAGCTGGCGGAGGCGACCTCGCTGTGTTTCTTCATCCGCGACATCAGCATTCGGCGCGAAATGGAGGGACTGCTCCGTATCGAACACAATGCCGTCCAGAACGCAGGCAGCGGCATTGCCATCACCGATCCAAACGGTATTATCAGCTACGCGAATCCCGCGATGTGCGTGCTCTGGGGTCGCGAGACTGAGGACAGCCTGCGAACCACCCCCATCCAGGAGCTGTTCTGCGACCCCGCTTCCATCATCGAGGCCATCGGCAAGGCCGCCACCGCCCACACCTGGAATGGCGAACTGAAGGCATGCCGCAAGGACGGCCAACCCTTCTTTGTATTCACCTCCACCACCCGTTGCGTCGACGAGGACGACTCTGTCACCCACATTGTATTCTCGTTCGTCGATACGACGCGGCGCCGCCTCGACGAAGAGGCGCTGCGGCTCTATCAGGACCACCTCGAGGATCTGATCCGCGAGCGCACGAAGGAACTTGAAACCATCAACAACGATCTGAAGCGCGAAATCACCGAGCGGTTGAACGTCGAAAAGGATCTCCGTGACGCCATCCAGAAACTGCGCGAGCATGACCAGGCCAAAAATATGTTCGTTTCCAACGTCTCGCACGAGCTCAGGACCCCCCTGACCGCCCTGATCCATGCCATCGAAAGCCTGATGCATAACGTGGCGGGGCCGGTCACCGAGGGCGTTCTCAGCTACCTGACGATGATGCTCGCGGACTGCTGGCGCCTGGACCGTACCGTCTGCGATATTCTCGATTTAAGCCGTATCGAAGCGGGCCGGCTGGAACTGAACACGTGCAACATCCCGTTCCGGCACATGGTGGAACGGACCGTCGAATCGCTGCGCCTGGAAGCCGAGGGGGTCCCCCTGACGCTAACGATGATCGCCGCCGCAGACAATGGGTTTGTCGATTGCGATGCCGCCAAGATGGAGCGGGTGATCATCAACATCCTGAATAATGCCATCAAGTTCACCCCGCCCGGCGGCACGGTCGGTATCGGGGTCGAACAGCAGGACCGCAACGGCATCGCGGGGATCTGCTGCCGCATCACCGACAACGGCATCGGCATCCCGGCGGAATACATCAGCCGCGTCAGCGAACGGTTCTTCCGGGTCGGCGAACAGGTCGGCGGCACCGGGCTGGGTCTGGCGATCGCCAAGGAGATCATCGAGCGCCACCAAGGGCAGCTCGACATCACCAGTCCGCCGCCCGGCGGGGACAAGGGCACGCGGGTCACCGTCTGGCTGCCGACAACCGAGCCCCTGCAAATCATGATTGTCGTCCACGACGAAGGCGTACGACACGTACTGGAACCCGCTCTGCTGAAGCAGGGCTACCGCGTCGCCTGCTACCAGAACGCGCAGCAGGCGCTACAGGTGCTGCACGACGGGCATCATCAGCTCGTGATCGTGGATTCGACCATCCCGGACATGGACGGCTCCGAGATCGTCATGCACCTCAAGGCGGATCCGATCCTGCGCCAACTGCCTGTGTACCTGCTTGTCGAGGATCATCCCACCCCGGCCAGATCCAGTATTCTTGCCAGCTTCAAGATCCCGGTATTCCTCAAGATCGACGGGATGCACGACTTGGTCGCCGCCATTGAGAACGCATTCCTGCCGCCGCGGATCGGCGTCCAGGAACTACATGCCCAGTGAAACGGCTTATTTCAAGGTTGGATGAAGAAAAGGAAACCGTTACGTTGCAAGACAAAAGGGGAATCATCATGCAAACCGGCAAGACCATCCTGTTTATCGATGACGACAAGCACCTGACCCGTATTGTCAGCGACTTCTTGACACACGAGCGTTTCACGGTCCATACAGCCACCAATGCCGAGGAAGGTCTGCACCTGCTACAGACGCTCACGCCTGATCTGATCGTACTGGACATCAGCATGCCCGGCATGGGCGGCATTGGTTTCCTCAAGCGTATTGCCAACACCGACGGCAGTCTGCAGCATCCCGTTCTGGTGCTGACGGCCCGCGCCGTCATGAAGGAGTTCTTCGATACTGTCGCCGTGGACGGCTTCCTGCCCAAACCCTGCTCGGAACTGGATTTGATCCGTAAGGTCCGGGAGATCATCGATGCCCGCGCAAACCAGCGCCTGCGGCACGATGCAACGGACCCGACGGCGGAACCGCCGCGTAAGAAAGTCTTGATTGGCGAAGACGACGCGGACATGCGCAAGATCTACCTGAAGACGTTTGCCGACGGCGGCTTCGACGCCCATCTTGCCAAGACGGGGCCGGAAGTACTCGAACAGGCCGTGGCGCTGCACCCGGATGCGATCATCATGAAGGAATTGCTTCCGAACATGAACGGTTCTGTCGTCGCCCGACTGATCAAGACCATGCCGCACACCCGCCAGATCCCGGTCATCGTGCACGACAACACCCGCACCACCAAGCCACCGGCCATCAGCATCCAGGACGTTGATGTATTTATTTTCAGCTCCGTGGCGCACGATCTTGTCGCCGCCGTGCGCCAGATACTGGCGTAATCGATCGGACCTGCGGCTCAGCGCACCTGCACGCCCATCTCGAAGATCGGCATCAGCATCGCGAAGACGATGAAGCCGACCACGCAGCCGACCACCAGCAGCAGGATCGGCTCAAGCAGCGAGACGGCCATGCGGCTCTGGCGCTGCACCGACTGCTCATAGAACTGCGCCACCTCGTTGAGCGCATCGTCAATGCGCCCCGTTTCCTCGCCGACGGCCAGCATGTTGCCGACGAACGAGGGGAAGAAGCCCGAGGCCTTGAGCCCGTCGGAGAGCGCCAGCCCCTGCTGCACCGTGCGCGCGCGCACGCCGTCGAGTTCGCGGCGCAGCACCGCGTTGCGCACCGACTTCGCGCTCAACTGTAGCACAGTATCGATCGGGATGCCGGCATCGATCAGCAGGGCGAAGACCCGTGCGAACCGGGCGAGTTCCACATCACGCAGGAAACGCCCCAGCAGCGGCAGCCGCAGCTTCAGCGAATCGACCAGCAACCGTCCCCGGTCCATCGCGGCCAGCCGCTGGAACACGACCAGCACCAGCCCGATGCCCATCGCCAGCCAGTGCCAGTGGGCAGAGAGGAAACCGCTGGTTCCCAGCAGCATGCGGGTTGGCAGCGGAAGATTCGCGTACTGGTCGAACAGCGCCATGACCCGCGGCATGAAGAAGATCAGCAGCACTAGCACCGTCACCACACCGGTCACTGCGACCAGGGTTGGATACGCCATCGCCGCCTGCACCCGGCGGCGGCTCTCGTCCTCCTGCTCGCGCGCATCCGCCAAGCGATAGAGCATCGTGTCGAGCACGCCGCCAGCCTCCCCCGAGGCGACCATATTGACATAAAGTTCAGGAAACAAAAGGGGATAGGGCCGCAACGCCTCTGAAAGCATGGCCCCATCGCGGATGGCGTTTTCCAGAGCAGCGACCACCGCCTGGAAACGCGGGTTCTCGGTCTGCTCGTGGATGCTGTGCAGAGCCCGCAGGATCGGCACGCCCGCATGCACCATGCTGGCGAATTGCCGCGTGAATATCGTCACGTCGCCCCGGCTGATCCCGCGGCTGGATGGCCGCCCCGCCACCGTGCGCACGCCGCGCCCGGCCTCGCGCACCCATACCGGAATCAGGCCCAGCGACTCGATACGCGCCACCGCCGCCGCCTGCGAATCGGCAACCAGCTCGCGCTCCACGGTCTTGTCCGGACCCTCTTTTGCCTTGTATCGGTATCTCGGCATGCCATCCTCCAATGCCCGCATACTACACCATACCGCCAAAATAACCATGCCAAAACAACGCTAGGCTGTTGTTCAGCCAGGTGCTCCGCCGCTCCGGCGGGCATTGGCAGCCAGCCAGGCACGGGCGAGACGGGCCTCGTCGTAGGTGATACGGCCTGCGAACTGCTCGACCACCGGTCCGATGGCGGCGGTTTCACGTTGCCTCGGGGTTTTCCTGCCGGAAGGCCCGAATGGCCTCCAGGAACGCGGCACCATATTGCGCCTGCTTGTGCGTTCCCACGCCGCTCACGCCCAGCAGCTCGTTGGCGTCGCCCGGCATGCGGGCCGACATCTCGCGCAAGGTGCGGTCCGAGAAGACCACGAACGGGGGCACCCCCTGTTTTTCGGCCATCTGCTTGCGCAAGGCGCGCAGCACTTCAAACAGCGGCCCATTGCAGGCCATGTCATCAGCCGCGGCCGCCTTGCGCGGCGCGGCTTTCTCAACCGGCTTGATAATGCGGACCTTCGCCTTGCCCTCGAGCACGGCGCTGGCGCGCGCCGCCACCTGCAGCACAGGATACTTGTCGCCGGATTGCTGGAGCCAGCCCTGCGCCAGCAGGTTGCTGACCACGGCCTGGAAGTGCCGCTTGCTCTTTTCCTTGCCAACCCCGTAGGTCTTGAGCTGGTCGTGACCGAGCTGCCGGATCTTCTGCGTTTCCGCGCCCGTGACGATGTCGATGATGTGGCCGGCACCGAAGCGATTACCGGTCCGCACGATCGCCGACATCAGCATCTGCGCCTCGATGGTGGCATCGGCCTCCTCGACATCGCCCGCGCAGACATCGCACATGCCGCAGTTCTCCTGCGGGTACTGCTCGTTGAAATAGGCCAGTAACTGCTTGCGCCGGCACGCGCGGGCCGAACCGTAGCGCACCATATCGTCCAGGCAGCGCTTCGCATGCCGCCGGGCGGTCTCATCGGTGATCTCGTCGAAGAAATGCGTGATCTTGGGAATATCGCCATAACCGAAAAGCAGCAGGCAATGCGCGGGGTCCCCGTCGCGGCCGGCACGGCCGGTCTCCTGGTAATAGCCCTCGATGTTCTTGGGCAGATCCCCATGCGCCACGTAACGGACGTTCGACTTGTCGATCCCCATGCCGAAGGCGATCGTGGCAACGACAACATCGGTCTCGTCGCGGTTGAAGGCCTCCTGGTGCGCGATGCGTACCCGGTCATCGAGCCCCGCATGGTATGGTAGGGCCTTGACTCCGTTGCTGTTGAGCATCGCCGCCGTTTTCTCGACACTCTTGCGGGTCGTGCGGTAGATGATGCCCTGCTCACCGCGTCGTGCCCGCACGAAGTCGAGCAACTGGCGTTCGGGATCGGTTTTCGGCAGCACCTGGTAGAACAGGTTGGGACGGTTGAATGAGGCGCGCACGAGATGGGGCGCGCGCAACCCGAGCTTGGCAATGATATCCTGCTGTACCTGGCGGGTGGCGGTGGCCGTGAAAGCGGCAACCGGGCAATCCGGGAAAGTCCGCACGATTTCTGAAAGCTGTAGATAATCGGGGCGGAAGTCGTGTCCCCATTCCGAGATGCAGTGCGCCTCGTCGATGGCGACAAACGCCAGCGGCACGGTTCGCAGCAGCGACGTGAAAGCGGGCATGGCGAAGCGTTCCGGCGAGACATACAGCAGATCGATCACGCCAGCTTTCAGCGCCTGCACCACGGCGTTACGGTCCGCCGCACCCTGCGAGCTGTTCAGGAAGGCGGCTTTCAGGCCGATCGCCTGCGCGGCATCGACCTGGTCCTTCATCAACGAGATCAGGGGGCTGATCACCAGGCAGACGCCATTCATCAGCAAGGCGGGCAACTGGTAACACAGCGATTTGCCACCGCCGGTCGGCATGACCGCGAAAAGGTCGCGGCGCCCGAGCAGCGCGTGCACGATCTCCTCCTGATGGGGACGAAAGCAGGAAAAGCCAAACACCGACTTGAGCGTCGGCATCAGGTCACAAGCCGGCGCCACAAGGCCGGTAGGTAGTGTCATGGATTGCATGGCATAAGCATGCCAGAATCCACTACCGCAAGCCAGCAAAAAGGCAGTGGCACCCGGAGTCCGAATACAACTGCCTCATGAATAGCGGCTACAGCCTGTCAGATGGCCTGCGAGGCTTTCTTCTGCTGCTTCTCCTGCTTGGCCTTCTTCTTTTCCTGGATCGTCTTCTTGGGCCGTTTCTTCTCGTCCTTCTTGATATCCTGCGACTTTGCCATGGTTCACCTCCAGACCGGCTACCGGCATCAGTCACCGTGAACAGCCACGGCCCCCCCCCGGCAGCAACGAGTCATCAATGTACAACGTCAGCCACGGCTTTGCAAATCGGAAACGCAGCACCGAAACCGCGCGCAGAGCCCGCCAATGGTGCATGGCGGCTAAGCAAGAACGGAACGGTATGCGCGGCATTGCCCGACGACTGGTTCATACTCAAGTACCAACGGAACGGACAGATGGATACCCAACTCCGTGAATCAGACTTTGGCGCGCTAGCGACGATAGCCTGCATTCATCTTATGCCTCTTTAAGAAACCCGGTGGCGAATCGATACAGAACACTTCCAATCAAGGTCTGGTACGGAATACCATCTCGGGCCGCTTTTCTCTGAAGAGCAGAGAGATCGTTTTCCGAAAATACGCCTCTCCCTCCTTCACAAAAGGCAGCATATATGCTTGAGGCACCTGCAGAACCCCTCGCTGTGCCCCCGAGCCGTCAGTTCGCGATCCAATTCATCCAGCAGCAGGTTCGCCAGCAGCGGCGACAAGGGGCCGCCTTGCGGCGTCCCTTCCAACCGTGGCACATACACATCCCCGCCTATCATCCCCGACGCCAGATAACGCCGGATCAGACATCGCACGCGCGATTCGACCAGTGCCATCAGCTTGTCATGGTTGACCCGGTCGAAGAACTTCTCCAGATCCACCACCCCGTGGGCACCGTCCAGGTAGTATTCCCGAGCCCGTGCCACCGCTTGGTGGGCCGATCGCCCCAAACGGAAGCCGAAGCTCCCTTCCGAGAAGGTCGGATCCCATTCCGGCTTGGGCAGTTCATGCCGTCGCACGGCGGCGGACCGGTATGTTCCCGCAAGCGGACGCTCACGGATCGCGGGCCACTGCGCCCGCAGATGCGCCCCCAGAGCCTCCACGCTCATCCCGTCGATTCCCGGTGCGCCCTTGTTGCTCATCACGCGGCCATAGGCCGCACGCAGGTTCTGCGGTGCGACGATCCGCTCCATCAGTCCCCACGCTTCCGTCGGGTTTTCCGCTGACAGGTCGCACATGCCCAGCTCCAGCAGCTTGTCACGTCCCTTTGCTGATGCATAGCCGTCATCAGTGCTGACGATAGAGGCGATCACTGCTGTCAATCGTCTGTTTCCGGAAATCGTCAAGATCTTCACCGATAATGCGGGCGATCTGCCGATTGCAGATCAACTCCCGCGTCGTGTGGCGGACCGCATTGATGGTCTTCGGTGTCGCACATGCTGGCATCATCAACTCCTTTTGTAATGTTAAGTAGTTGAAGGCTAGCATGTTGCGACGCTTTTCGTCAAACGGATTGTCGCGCGAAATTACGGAACGCTGAACACCGAACACTGAACACGCCTGGCCGAAAAGACCTTTTCGGATGGGGTCTAACTAAGCTCGGCGTTGCTGATGTGGATTTTATCCGGAGCAGAATGCTCCGGTCACGTTTACTCCAGCAGCATGTCGATCCGCTGCTGGGCGAATTGGCGGGTGGCATCGGCTAGCGCACCACATTTCTCCGCCTGCCGGGCGAGATCGCTATAGTTGGCCGTCGAGAGATCCAGCATCGCGGCGGCGAAGGCCTTTTCCGGGGTGGCCGCCTCGCCCAGCCAGCGCCGTTGCTCCTCCGGTGGCAATTGACTGACCTTGAGTTCGGCCGGACGATAGTCGACGGAACCGCGCGAGTTGGATTTGACCATCGTCGAGATCGTCGTTCCATTTACCGCCTCCACGCGGAACTCGATGCGGCGCCCACCCATGTTGACAAAGGTTTCCTTGCCAACAAGTGCCTTGAAGGCATCGGCAATGATTGCCTCAGGCTGGTTGGAGGGGGCGAAAAATCCCGCCAACTCCGCCTCGCCAGGCGTTCCCTGTTGCTGGCGCAATGCCTTGGCGGCCGCCTCCAAGCCCTCGGTCAGTGCCACATTCACCAAGGAGTTCTTCAGGGCGTCCAGACGAGGTGCCTGCGGATCCGGGGAGGGTTCGGCCACGGGCGGTTCAGGCCGGGACTGGCGCACCGGCTCGGCCACGGGCGGTTCAGGCCGGGGCCGGCGCACCGGCTCGACCACATAGTCCAGCGGATCGGTGCTCGCGGACGGCTCGTCACCGTCCGCCGTGGCTGGCACCGGTTGAGTCCGCGTTGACGGGCGGGGTTGCAGCCGCGGCGACTCCGGCAGCGGGGCAACCGATATCGGATCGGGAGCGGCTGCCACCACGGGCGGGTAGGCTTCGCGATAGGGCTGCCATAAGAGCGTCACCCCCAGCCAGCCGAATAATCCCACAAGCGCGGCCGCCAGTGGCAGCTTGATCGACAGGGGCGTGGTCGGCTTAGCGTATTTCTTCTTGAGGGCGGCGGCCCGTGCGGCCGTATACTCCGCCGACGGGGGCGTGCCCGCATCAGGGTTTGAGAGGCGGGACGGAACCGCGGCGGCCACCGCAGTCAAGTTGGAACTCGGCGGCCGGGTGATGATTTGCTTGCGGGGTGGCACCTTGATGGCGATCCGGTTGCCGGCGCCTTTGGCGGCAATCGTGCTGCCGGGGCCAGCCAGTGGCTTGGTCACGATCATCTTGCCGGCGGCCAGCTTCGCCAGATCGCTGATCACGCTCTGCCAGTCCGAATAACGCTTGCGCGGGTCTTTCATCATCAGCCGCGCAATCAACTGGGCGCATGGCGGGGTGATTTCCGGATTGAGCTCCGGCGGGAAGGAAAGCTGTCCCTCGATCTGCCCGCGCAAGACCGCCTCCTCATCCAGGTTATCGAACGGCACCTGGCCGGTGACCATGTGATAGAGCACGGCACCAAGGCTATACATGTCGCTGGTGAAATCAACCCGCCCGCTTGCATCGGCCTGTTCCGGCGACATGTAGTTCGGTGTGCCGACAATCATACCGGGCTCATCGCCGGCAATGGCAGACATTCCGAGGTTGGCGACCTTGACCGACCCGCCCTTCTCGATCATGATGTTGCCGGGTTTGATGTTGCTGTGGATGAGCTTCTCGGCACTCCAGGCATCGGACAGCGCCTGCGCCACCGACAAGGCAATCGACAGCGCCCTTTTCTGGGGCAGCGGATCGCCGAGGTCGAGCAACGTGGTCAGCGGATGCCCGTTCACCGCTTCCATCACGATAAAAAGCACGTCCTCGTGCTGGGCGACATCATAGATCTGGATAATATTCCCGCTCTTGAGCTTGGCCACCGCACGGGCTTCACGCAGGAAGGCCTGGACTTCATCCGCGTGGCTGATGAACTCCGGTTTTAGGATCTTGATGGCCACGTCTCGATCCAGCGATTCCTGGCGGGCACGCCAAAGGGTGGCGGTGGCACTCTCTTCTATTTTCTGCAGGAATTCGTATCCGGGTATGTTCATTGCTGTATTCAAAGCTGGTTCTCCTCGACATCGGTTTGCAATAAAGCCGTTTGGTGTTTGCAATTACTTTCTTAAACGTATACTAGACGGGCGTTTATTAGACAACCGAAAGTTTCACTTTTTCAGAGTACCGACGTTGCTGCTGCTTTACGGGCTGATGATCCTGTCGGCGCAACTGCGCCTGGGCGGCTTCTACACCTGGCTGGCGTTGCGGGTTACCCGCTGGATCGACCGTCCGGCCTGGTTCCTGCTGATCCTGATGCTGGTGAGTGGCCTGCTGGCCGCCGTGCTGGCCAATGATATCATCTGCCTGGCGTTCACCCCAGTGCTGGCCGTGGCCTTGCGACGCCGGCGTCTCAACCCGTTGCCCTACCTGCTGGGACTGGCCATGGCCACCAATCTGGGCTCGGCCGCCACGATGATCGGTAATCCGCAGAGCATGCTGATCGGACAACTGGGCGATCTCACGTTCCGCGACTTCCTCTTCTGGTGCGCCCCACCCTCGCTACTTTGCCTGGTCGTCACGTTCGGGCTGTTGTTGCTGCTGTTCCGGCGGCGGTTGACGATTGACCCCGCCGATACCGGCACCTTTAGCGAACCCGAGTGGCCCGTCTTCAACCGCTGGCAATCGGCAAAAGGGCTGGCGGCAGTGGCGGTGGCGGTCGTACTGCTGC
>CAZOXS010000416.1:0-2951 GCA_964583785.1 uncultured Victivallales bacterium | reverse complement strand
CAGGTCTTCCATGCGGGCGGAGTCGCTCGCGGTCTGGTCATGATTCATAAAGACTCCCGTTTGCATGCACCCTGCCGTCAGGATCACCATGCAGGCAACGATAAGAATGAAACCGGCCTGTCGTGGCCGCTTTGTCGCGTTGATATACATGGCTTCATGCTTCCCATGTTAGCAGGTGACCTCGATGATGTCCCCGTTTTCCGCAATCGTCTTAAGGACGGCTGCCGAGGGCTGCCGGTCAACCATGATGGTACAGGACGCCGCTTCGGCATGCTCAAAGATCAGATTCTGCATCTCCGCGATATTGATCCCTTCATCACGCAACCGGTCGAGCACGTATGCCAGCACGCCGACCCGGTTGTAGTGGCGGATGACCACGGTGGCCCCTGCGGTTTTCTCCTTGCGCACATTGACGACATTGGGCGGGGAGCCGGAGTCGATGAACACCTTGACCACGCGAACGGCCTCTTCGGCAATCGCGTCCTCGGACTGTTCCGTCGAGGCGCCGATGTGGGGTGTGCACACGACTTGTGAGGCCAGTTCGACCTGGTCGAACGGGCCTTCGGCCCCGGCCGGTTCATTCGCGAACACGTCGAGCCCCGCCTTGATTCCCCTGGTCTTGATCGCGTCAAGCAGGGCGGCATGGTCGAGGACATCGCCGCGTGCGGTGTTCACAAAAAGGGCACCCGGCTTCATCGCGGCGAAAAAGGCCTTGTCGAGCATGCCCTTGGTCTGGGCCGAGGCGGCCACATGCACGCTGATCGCGTCGGCTGTTTTCGCCAGCTCGGCTGGCGAGGCGGCATAGCCGATGTCGAGGGCTTCCGCTTTTGCGGGGGTCAGGCTGCGCGAACAGGCGACCACCTGCATGTCAAGTGCCTGGGCGCGCCGGGCGACAGCCAGCCCGATCGAACCGGTGCCGATGATGCCGAGTGTGCGCCCCTTCAGGCCGGCGGCAGTGCCGAACTTCTTCTTCTGCCAGGATCCCTGCCGCAGAGCCTGGGTGGCGTCGGCGATGCCGCGGTCGCAGGCGATCAGCAGGCCGATTGCCAGTTCGGCCACGGCATCCGTATTCTTGCCCGGGCAATTGGCCACGTAGGTACCGCTGCGCGAGGCGGCATCCAGGTCGATCGTGTTAACGCCTGCCCCCGCCCGTACGATCAGGCTCAAGTTCCCGCCGGCGGCGATCGTCTCGGCGGTGACCTTCTTCGAGCGGACCACCAGGATCTTGGCGTCGCCGATCGTTCCAGGAAGCGCCTCGGCGGTGACGCCCGGCTCATAGACCACGTTGGCCCCCAGTGCCTTGAACTGGTCAATCATGTTCGGTGCAACCTTGTCGGCAATCAGGATCTTCATTTCAACGCCTCCATTTGTCAGTTCATAATCGCGGTCAACGAGATTCGGTTCAAATACCCGAATCCGCATCTATCGATCCAGTTGCATCAATATACCGGTAATCCGGTTTATTCATCCACCACGGCCCTGCGACATGTGTAGGCTGGAATTGCGACAGCGGTGTATCAGGGGAAACAGGTCGGGATGGCCGGCATAGCCATGCGTGGTGCTTATCCGTGATTCCCGTGCGCACGGTCTTGATCATATGGCCAAATATCCGCGCCTTGATCATGGCACAAGCCTTTGAAGCACCCCGTGCTTGGCCGCGCGTTTTAAAGTTGAAAACGCTTGTTATTAATGCAGAATGGCTCGCAACTCCGTGGTTAGCCGGGAGGTTGGAGTCACAGAGGACAAGGGGTTCCCATGACGACATATGTAGAACCAGTAAGGAAATGGCGTCCGGGTATACGATCCTGGCTGATGACCGGCACGAGCGCTCTCGTGACGACTCTGGTCTTCGTGTATCTGTTCTCGCGGATCACATGGGGGCAGGTTGCCGAGCTGATTGTCGCGCTGGACCGGCGCTGGTTGGTGGTGTTTTTTTTGCTTTCGATCAGTCAGCATCTGGTGCGGACCTGGCGGTATCGGTTGCTGCTGAATGCAGCGGGGCAGTCGATTCGCTTCGGTGCGCTATTCGTGGTCGTGCTCGTCAGGTCGTTTTGTGTGGATTTGTTGCCGGCGCGTAGCGGGGAGCTGGTCTATGTCTACCTATTGAATGCACGGATGGGGGTTGATCTCGGGGCTGCCACTGCTAGTTTCGCGTTGGCGTTCCTGTTTGATATCCTGGTGCTGGGACCGATGGTGCTACTGGCGACCCTGAGCGTGTCTTCGCCTGCTTTGCTGCCCGGATATGCAATTCCTCTGGCAGGGATGGTCCTGTTCTGCTGCGCTGCTGCTGCGGTGCTGTTGTTGCCGTTTTGCCTGCGGTTGGCGTTCCGCAGCCTGCCGCATCGGTTCCACCGTCTGCGCCGTCTGGCGGCATCGGTTCACCGGCAGGTCGGGCGGGTGAGGCGCGGGGCTGTCTATAGACCGGTCATTGCCCTGTCTGTCCTGATCAGATTCCTGAAATACGGATCGCTCTATGTGTTGCTCTACGCGCTCCTCAAACCCAGCGGAATCCTGCTGGCGCAGATCCCGTTCCCAAAAGTTCTTCTGGGATTCTGCTCGGCAGAGATAGCCGCCAGCCTGCCGGCATCCGGGATTGCCGGGTTCGGGGCCTACGAGGGGGCGTGGGTGTTTGCGTTCCGCCTGCTCGGTTTTCCTGAATCCCTTGCCGGAGTGACCGCCGTCTCGCACCATCTTCTGACACAGGTCTACGGTTACGCTTTGGGCTTGGTGGCTCTGTCCGTCCTGCTGCTGAAGCGCCGGCGCGTTTCCTGACAGTTTGGCTTGCGGGGTTGGGCTGTCGCCGTTATGGTATGCCGGCAAGCGGCTGGGCAAGGCTGGGGGACGCGTTTATAAGGAGTTCGAAATGTGTGATGAGAGAAATGGCAGGCAGCCGGTGATTTCACTGGCGGGTGAGTGGCGGCTGGCGCTTGATCCGTCGAACCGGGGTATCC
>CAZOXS010000415.1:0-6100 GCA_964583785.1 uncultured Victivallales bacterium | reverse complement strand
GCGCTATCTGGCGTTCATGCGCAAAACCGGCGTCAAGGAGGTGGGCACCGCGACCTCGGCAGAGGTAATCGCCAGGATCCTCTGGCGTTGCGGCAAGAACGGGCGACTGCCGGCCGAGGCCGACCGCGGTCACCTGCAGATCTCGCAGTGGGGCGACCACCTGTCGACGTCCGAAGGGTTTGCCGCGCGATGCAATCTGCCGCTGTCCATCGCGACCGCATTCTACTACCTGCAGGTCACGGTCATGGCGCAGATCGCCACCGTGCTGGGACACGCGGACGATGCCGACCGCTACCTGGCACTGGCGGAAGAAATCAAGGCCGCCTTCAACGCGCGGTTCCTCGATCGCGCCCTCGGCTACTACGACACCGGCACCCAGGCCGCCCAGGCCTGGCCGCTGGTCTTCGGCCTGGTTCCGGACGACATGCAGCCGGTTGTGGCCCGCTACCTGACCCGCCAAGTCGGCACGGTCCAGCGTCACCTGACCACCGGCTATGCAGGCACCAAGTACCTGATCGAGGCCCTTTCCATGCACGGGCACGACGACCTGGTCTGGAAGCTGGCCACCGCCACCGAATACCCGAGCTGGGGCTACATGCTGCGGCTCGACCGCACCACCAGTTGCGAACGCTGGGACGGCGAGAGCGGCTCGTTCAATCACGCGCCCCTCGGGGCGGCAATCGACGAGTGGTTCTACTGGGGCCTGGCGGGGATACGACCGGATGTTTCCGGGCCCGGGTTCGAGAAGATCATCATCAAACCCTACCTGCCCGACGATCTCCCCTGGGTAAAGGCCTCACTCCAGACCCCGCGCGGAACTGTCGCAGCGGGGTGGAATCGCGATGGTGACGCCGTCGCCTTGACGGCCACCATTCCCGCCAACTGCACGGCCACGGTCCATATCCCGGCCGCCGACCCGGCCACGATCCGCGAGGGCGGGCAAGCGGCGGCACAGGCGGAAGGCGTTACCTGGCTCGCCACCGACAATGGCACCAGCGTGTTCATGACGGGATCGGGGCAATACGTGTTCACATTCCCCAGCCACTAGTCCCGGCCCCCGGGGGGCGTTCGGATGATGCGGTGGAGAAACTTTTGAGGGTAGGGCGGCGCGTCTCGCGGAGCCGGTGTCCGTGGGAGGAGCATGTGCTGTCCATCGTGGCCCTTTGGCCTTCTATGGACTGGCGATGCGCGATCTACGGACACGGCTCACCGAGGACGGTTCGCCCTACCGAAAACCTTAGGAAAACGGGTGAAGTTACAGGGTAGACGGCGGCCATCTCCCTGCCACCGGCTCATTCCGCCGCGGCGAACGGATACCCGATCTCCCGCGGCGGGACAAACGTTTCCTTGATCGTCTGCGGCGAGACCCAGCGGATCAGATTGAGGTAGCTGCCGGCCTTGTCGTTGGTACCGGAGGCGCGGGCACCCCCAAAGGGCTGCTGGCCAACCACCGCCCCGGTGGGCTTGTCGTTGATATAGAAGTTGCCCGCCGCATGCTTCAGACGCGCGGTCATCACATCCAGCGCATACCGGTCCTGGGCGAAGATGGCGCCGGTCAGGGCGTAGGGCGAGGTCTCATCGCACAGGGCGAGGGCTTCCTCGAACTGATCATCCGCGTAGACGAACAGGCTCAGGATCGGGGCGAAGATTTCCTCCGCCATGCAGGGATACTTCGGATCCGTGACCTTGATCACGGTCGGGCTTATGAAATAGCCCTTGGATTTGTCGCCGGTGCCACCGATGATCACCTCGGCGTCGGGAGAGGCCTTGGCGGCGTCGATGTATCGCATCGATTTATCGAAGGCGGCCTCATTGATGACGGCATTGAAGAGATTGCGGAAGTCGGTCACATCGCCCATGGTGAGTTGGGCGGTCAGGGTTTCCAGTTCCGGGCGCAGCCGCTCCCAGAGCGAGGCCGGGACGTACGCGCGCGAACAGGCGGAACACTTCTGCCCCTGGTATTCGAACGTCCCTCGCACCAGGCCGACGGCCAGCGCGCGGACATCGGCGCTCTTGTGGGCAAAGATAAAGTCCTTGCCCCCGGTCTCGCCCACAATCCGGGGATAAGACCGGTAGCTGGCGATATTCTCGCCCACGGTCTGCCACATCTGCTGGAACACCCGGGTCGACCCGGTAAAGTGGATGCCGCCGAGGTCGGGATGCTTGAGCACGATGTCGCCGACCTCCGAGCCCTTGCCGGGCAGGAAGTTGATGACCCCGGCAGGCAGTCCGGCTTCCTCAAACAGCTTCATCAGGTAGTAGCCGGAAAGGATGGCACTTGAGGCCGGTTTCCAGATCACGGTATTGCCCATCATCGCCGGAGCGGCAGAGAGGTTGCCGGCAATCGAGGTGAAATTGAACGGGCTGACTGCGAAGACAAACCCTTCCAACGGGCGATACTCGACTCGATTCCAGATGCCCGGGGCCGACTGCGGCTGGTCCGCGTAGATCTGCTCCATGAACTTGGCGTTGAACCGCAGGAAGTCAGCCAGCTCACAGGCCGCGTCGATCTCGGCCTGGAAGGGGTTCTTGGACTGGTTGAGCATGGTGGCCGCGTTAAGAATGTAGCGGTACTTGACGGTAATCAGCTCTGCCATCTTGAGGAAGATGGCGGCCCTGGCGGTCCATTCCATCGCCTCCCATGCCGCCTTGGCCGACCGGGCCGCCGCTACCGCCTGGTGGATTTCCGACGCCCCCGCCACGTGGTAGTGGCCCAGGATGTAACCGTGGTCATGGGGACAGACGACCGGACGGGTGTCGCCCGTGCGAATCTCGCGACCGCCGATCATAACGGGGATATCCAGGCACTCGCCCAGTTGCCGGTCCAGTTCGGCCTTTAGCAGCGCGCGCTCCGGGGAACCCGGCGCGTAGCTCAGCACGGGTTCATTGTTCGGTGTCGGTATCGTCGGTTTTGCATACATCGTTCTTCTCCCAGGAATAAACGTCAAGCGTCGTGAACGCAAATGAAAGCCGGGATAGTAGCCGCTTGCGCCTTATCAGACAACCAGAATCTGCTGCACCCCATCGGGAAGGGCGTCAGAATAGCCGCATGATCACCCGGCGGCTTTCGACTCCGCCCCCTTTGGGCACATGCACCCGCAACAGGCCATTGGTCAGATGCGCCTGCGCCTCCTCGGCCGCGCCTACCGGCCCAGGCAGCAGGAGGCGCCGCTCGTAGCGCTGCCCGCCGCCGGGAGCCCCGGCGGACGGGCACCAGGCCCGCACGGTCAGCACGCGCCCCTCGAGCATGACGCCGAGATCATCGGCCTTGATCCCCGGCATACCGAAAGTCACCAGGTACCCGCTCTCCGTATCGCGCATGTCCAGCGTAGGCGATGCCTGCAAACGGTCCCAGCCCCGATTGAAGTGGACCGCCGAATGCAGCCGGGCCATGTTCTCCATCATCGCATCAATCGCCATCTCGGGCGTTGACGGTAACCACAGCCTGGAACCTTCCGGCATTTCGGCCTGCGCCAGTGCAACCGGATCAGGCGACTCGGGCGATTGCGCCGCGACAACAGGCTCCGCCGCCGGTTCGTCTGCTGCACGCCCGACCCCCAACACCGCTCGCAACTGCCAGAACACCGCCACCTGCATGACCAGCACGGCCAGCAGCAAGGTGCGCTCGATCCACCGGTTATGTAAACGTGCCGCGTTCATACCCGGAAATCAGCGCAAGTTCCATGCCAGCGCTATCGAACGCTGGATGCCGGGCATTGGATGTTGACTGCTGGACGCTGAACGTGCCAACACGGCACGCGGCCGCGACATCCTGTCGCAGTCGGCTATCAGGCGGTGCCGCCACCGGCGGCATCCGCCGGGCGGCGCCATAGCGGCACGAAAAGCAGGTCGAGCTTGCGGCTGCCGTCCGGGTGCGTCTCGTAGCGGAAGACGCGCCAGGCGAAGCTGGTCTTGCGGAAGCCGTCGGGCTTGCGGTCGTAGGTGATGAACGGGAAGCTGTCGACACTGACCTCGCCATTGAGGCGCTCGTAGTGCCAGAAGCGCCACAACACCCGGCGGCGGACGTAATCATGCGCCGGGGCCGCCTCCGTCGCCTGACTGACCTCCTTCTTGACATCGTACAGCTTCCATAACAGCGCGCCCTGGCTGGCGACCGCCTGCCGCTCATCACCGAACTGGCGCTTCTCAAAATACCAGAACGGGAACAGCCGGTTCCGCCGGACTTCCTCCCGCCGGTAGGCGGCACCTTCGAAGCGTGGGGCGGCCTTGTCCCCGAACTGCATGACCTCGCGGCTCCGGCAATAGAGCAAGAGCATCGACAGGCGATCCTCCTCGGCCACCAGCCGCCGCCACACCCCCGACTTGCTTGTCCAGTCGACATCGACCGTCGGCCGCCGCACCTGCCGCCAGCTGAACAACGGAAACAGGGAAGTCCGCCGCGAGGTGGCATCGGTGCGATACCCGCCCCACAGGAACCGGGAATCGTGATAGCCGGTCTTGACCTCGATCCGGCGACGATAAAGCGGGAAGAGCCACCCCCCCTTCTGGTCATGGCGATACCGGCCAACCAACGGCGTCAGCCAGTAGGCGAAATCTCCCTGCGGCCCGTCATGGCCATAAAGCGGCGTGTACAGGTACGACGCGCGCGAATAGGAATAGAGCGGGAACAAATAACGCTGCAAGTGCTCGCCCGCCCCCGACTGCTGCCAGCCCGCCAGCCCGGCCAGCACACGGGTGTCGCGCTGCTTGTCGGCGCGCGTGCGCCGCCAGGAAAGCAGCGGGGGTACCGCGGTGACCCGCCCATCCCCGCTGCACCACTGCGCCCAGAGCGGCGAGAGCAGCGCGTCAGTCGACGGGTTGCGGTACCAAAGCGGGAACAGGTGCGAGGGACCGGGGGTCTCGCCGTGACTGCGACGGCCCAGCCCCAGCAACAACCAATCGTCGATCCGCCCCGAGGTGCGATGCCGCCACGACAGCAGCGGCGGCACACCCGTAATCGTTTCCCCCGGCGAATCCGCGACATGCACATAGAGCGGGGTCAGCGTCCGCCCAGTGCCGTCGGCACGCCGGACTACCGCCCCCAACGGGGTCGCCCAGACGGACGATTGCGCGGACTTACGGTGGAAATAGAGCGGGGCAACGGCCTGCCAGCGGGCCGCCGCATCGGCGCTGCCGCCCTTCTGAAAGACCGGGGTCAGCAACGTACCGGTAGCTGGCTGGCGATACCATAACGGGAACAGATAAGACGACAGTGGATGCGTGCCACGACTGAATCGTGACAACCCGCCCAGCACGTAAAGGTCCTTCCGCTCCGTCTGCTTGCGCTGCCAGGCCAGTACCGGCGGGACAACCGTCAACACAGACTCAGGCGTGTCCGCGAAACGCATGTAGAATGGCGTGATCAGCCGTCCGGTGCCATCTGCCGCGCGCGAACCGCCGCCGAGCAGCGTATAGAACGATCGCCGCTCCGGCGACCAGTGCCGCCAGTACAGCGGCAGCAGCCAGTTACGCCCGCGATTGATGCCGGTTTCGCGGTACCAGAGCCCTAGCGCCGCCGCCTGCGTTGAACCCTCCGGCCCGTGGGTCCAGCCGCCCAGCATCGGCAGCAGCCAGCCAAAATCGGTAGCACCGGCCGCCCCCTTGCCGCCCAGCAACGTATGCAGGTAGCGTTCCGACGGACTGTTCATATGCACATACAGCGGGAACACCCAGGAACCGCGGACCTGCGCCGACGGGGTCGCATAGGTTCCAAGCGGCAGGGAGACAAACCAGCGGTCACCATCAGCCTGCCGCCCCTGCCAGAACAGCGGGAAAACGCGATTCGTGTCCTGGCGCGGCCCGCGCTCGAACCGGGCGAGCGGCCAGACCAGATGCAAGACCGTGCGCCGGTAGGGGCCGTCCTTGCCGCCCTGGCGTGAATAGATCCACAGCGGGAAAAGCGAATCGGAGCCGCGCGCCTCCCCGACCGGGTGCCCGAAATGCCAATACAGCGGGAAGCCGACACGGTAGTCATCGCCCCAGAAGAACGGGAAGAAACGGTAGTTCTCATGATAGGAATCAAAGCGTCCCAGCGGCCAGAGAACGTTATGGACCTTGCGGCCGGACTCCAGTCCGCTGACCTTGTACAGCGGACGGACCG
>CAZOXS010000414.1:0-3717 GCA_964583785.1 uncultured Victivallales bacterium | reverse complement strand
GCCGTGATCGAGATCGGCACCACGTCGATCCGGATGGTCATCGCCGAGTCACGCGGATCCCGCAAGGGCAAGACCCGCATACTCGATTCCCTGCAGCAGACCGTTTCCCTGGGACGCGACACGTTCACCACCGGGGCCATCGGACGCCAGACCACCGAGGCCTGCGTGGCGGCGCTGACCAGTTTCCGCCGGATCATGCGCGAATACGGCATCGACCAGCCCGCTCAACTGCGGGCGATTGCCAGCAGCGCGGTGCGTGAGGCCACCAACCGGGAAGCGTTCATCGACCGCATCCTGATCGCGACCGGGATCCAGGTCACGGTGATCGAAGAGGCGGAGGTCAACCGGCTGACGTATCGGGCGGTCCGCCCGGTGCTCGGGCGCGAGCGGTTCTTCAAGAAGGCCGACACCCTGGTGGTCGAGGTCGGCGGCGGCAGCACCGAGACGCTGCTGTTCCATCGCGGGCGAGTCACCCGCTCGCACATGCACCGTCTCGGCTCGCTGCGCCTGACGGAATCCGTCGAGGGGCTTGCCGTCTCGCGCCGCCGGGAGTGGGACATCCTGTGCAGGACCATCGACCAGGAGGTCGAGCAGATTCACAGCGGCATCGCGATCACCAAGCCCATGGTCATGGTGGCCATGGGGGCCGACGCCCGTTTCGCCGTCGCTCTGCTCCATCCCGAGTGGGACCGCCAGTCGTTGTTCGCGGTCGCGACCGAGGATCTCGACAAGCTCGTCAGCCGGTTTGCCGGCATGAGCGTCGACGATCTGGTCAAGCTCCACCACCTTTCCTACGAGGAAGCCGAGACCATCCGGCCGGCGCTGCTGATCACCGTGCGGCTGGCGCAGGCCTTCCACCTGCGACGCCTCTTTGTCGCCGATGTGAACCTGCGCAACGGGCTGCTGGCCGAGATGGAGGCGGGCGGCAACTGGACGGATGAGTTCAAGCGCCAGATCGTCAGTTCGACCCTGGAGACCGCCCGTCGTTACCAGGTCGACATCGCGCATGCGCAGCATGTCTGCGCCTACGCCATGGAGCTGTTCACGTACCTGCGCTCGCTGCACGATTTCAGCACCCGCGACGAGATGATCCTCACCGTGGCGGCACTGCTGCACGAGGTCGGCCGCTTTGTCAGTACCCGTTCGCACCACAAGCACGCCTGGTACCTGATACGCCACAGCGACATTTTCGGTCTTGGCACGCAGGAGGTCGAACTCGCGGCCCAGGTTGCCCGCTACCACCGCCGCAGCACCCCGAAGCCCTCGCACGCCGCGTATATGCAACTGCGCCGGGCCGACCGGCTGACCGTCAGCAAGCTGGCGGCAATCCTGCGGGTTGCCAATGCGCTGGACGGACTGAAGAGCCGGCAACGGATCCCGATCAAGATCAAGGAGCACGAGGGCACGCTGATCCTGATGACCGACGCCTTCACCAACCTGCCGATCCTACAGCAGCGCACCGCGAGCCGGGCCGATCTTTTCGAACAGATGTACGGATTGCGCATCGCCATCCGCCAGAAAGCAAAGGACACGCCGTCATGAGCGACACCGCCCGTTTCATCAACCGCGAACTCAGCTGGCTTGAATTCAACCAGCGTGTATTGGAAGAGGCCGCCGATCCCGCCGTGCCGCTGCTTGAGCGGGTCAATTTCCTGGCGATCGCGGCGTCCAACCTGGATGAATTCTTCATGGTCCGCATCGGTGGCCTCAAGCTGATGCGCGAGGCGGGAATCACGGCACCCGATCCGGCCGGCATGCGGCCGGCCGAACAGCTCGTCGCCGCCCAGCAGCGTGCCGGGCGCATGATCGCTGACATCGCGAGTCGCTACCGCACAACGATCGGCCCGGCCATGGCCACGGAGGCAGGCTTGCGGGCGGTCAAGGCCAACACGCTGACGCCAGCCCAGCGCCAGGCACTCGAAACCGTGTTCCGTAACCAGATCTTCCCGGCCTTGACGCCGACCGCCATCCATGACGGCCATCCCTTCCCGCTGCTCAACAACCTGACGTTATACCTGCTGGTCATGCTTGCCCCCGCCCCGCGCAAACGCATCGTGCGCTTCGCCTTGATTCCGATTCCGGCCAGCCTGCCGCGTTTCGTGCCGCTGCCGGATACGAACGCGCGGCAGACGTTCCTGCTGATCGAGGACGTTATCGCCACGTTTGCGGATAGCTTCTTTCCCGGGCAGATCCTTCTGGAATGCACGGCGGTACGGACAACCCGCAACGCGGATGTGCATGTGGACGAGACGTACGCCGCCGACTTGGCCCACGCCATGCGCACAGTGCTGCGCCGGCGCAAGACCAGCGGCTGCGTGCGTCTGGAGACCGCCGCCAACGCCTCGGCGGAAGTCATCGATTGGCTGAAAACGCACCTGGCCATCGCGGACACGGACGTCATCCGTGTCGATGCGCCCCTACAGATACAGGATCTGCGCTGTTTCTACAACCAAGACGGCCTCGACCACCTGCGCTACCCGGCCTGGCCACCGCAGCAGAACCCGCTGCTCGATCCGACCCGCCGGATGTTCGACATCATCACCAACCGGGATGTGATCCACTCGGTTCCCTATGAACGCTTCGATCCGGTCATACGGCTGATCGAGGAAGCCGCGAATGATCCCGACGTGCTGGCCATCAAGCAGGTGCTTTACCGGACCAGTTCCGAGAGTCCGATCATCGAGGCCTTGCGTTTGGCGGCAAGGCGCGGCAAGGCGGTCACCGTGCTGATCGAGCTCAAGGCCCGCTTCGACGAGGCCAACAACATGGAATGGGCGGCGCGGCTCGAGCGCAACGGCGTGCAGGTCGTGTACGGGATCAAGGATCTGAAGACGCATGCGAAGATCTGCATGATCGTCCGCCGCGAGGTGGAGGGCATCGTGCGCTACCTGCACTTCGGCACCGGCAACTACAACCCGAAGACAGCCACGCTCTACACGGATGTCGGCCTGTTCACCCGCAACGACGATCTCGGGATCGATGCCTCCGCCTTTTTCAATGCCGTCTGCGGGTTCAGCGAACCGCAGCCGCAGCGCAAGCTGGCGCAGGCACCGATCGATCTGCGCGAGCGGCTGCTCGACCTGATCCATGCGGAGACGAGGCGACGGGAGCAAGGGCACAAGGCCGGCATCATGGCCAAGATGAACGCCCTGGTCGACCCCGAGATCATCGAGGCGCTCTACCTCGCCTCCTGTGCCGGCGTGCGGATCGACCTGATCGTGCGCGGGGTTTGCTGCCTGCGCCCCGGGGTGCCGGGCATGAGCGAGAACATCCGCGTCGTCAGCATCGTCGACCGCTTCCTTGAGCACAGCCGAATCTTCAGCTTTTATCACGGCGGGAGCAGACAGGTGTTCATTTCGAGTGCCGACTGGATGCCGCGCAACCTAAGCCGGCGTATCGAGCTGATGATTCCGGTGGAGGACCGCCTGTGCCGCAACCGGCTGATCGAGATGCTCAACACCTGCCTGGCCGACAGTTGCAAGGGGCGCCAGATGCAACCGGACGGCACGTATACCCGCCATGCACACCCCTCCCCGGCCACGCGCGCCCAGGAGAAGCAGTACCTAGCGGCATGCCGTGATGTAACGGTCCTGCGACAGGCCAAACGCACGAAATTCGAGCCCCATCTGCCGCCATCCGGCAACGCCTAGGTTGAAACTTCACCGTTTGCCTCCTTAATCTTAATGGAAAAGACTCACCACGGAGTCACGGAGACTC
>CAZOXS010000413.1:0-6025 GCA_964583785.1 uncultured Victivallales bacterium | reverse complement strand
ATGTGCTTGAAACGAGCGAGTAAATAGGCCGAAACCCCGACAAACAAGGGCGGCGAAGTGACCAAAATCAGATCGTGCTTGCCTTTGAGTTTGAACAGACCGCCGTAGAGGCTCGAAAACATAAAAGACAGATAGCCCCAAAAGCGGCCGAGGAAACTTTTGTTGTAGCTTTCAGACACGTGGCAACGCAACACTTTTACTTTGCCTTGCTGTTTGTGTTTGTAGTATTTGCCTTGGTATTCGGGGTATTTTTTTTGACCGATGGGATTGAACATTCCGGCCAAGACCGTTACTTCGTGCCCCATTTCCGTCCAAGTTCGGGACATTTCGTTGAATCTTGACCCTCCCGAGTCCGAATCTTCCAAAAAATATTGATGGATGAGTAAAATTTTCATTTATTAGAATTGGATTGTGGATTTCAATTGCTTGGTTTTTGTCGAATAGGCATAGGTTATTTTTTCAGATTTCTGCAAATAATACAAAGATCGAGCAGAAGTAAATACTTGAGGCTCTAAAGTTTGACCATCGGCATCTGTTACGGTTAATTTATCAAACGGTACTTTGGTTATCGCACTGTGCCAATACAGTGTTTTTTCCTCTTCACTTGGCGAGTCTAAATCATCTGTAACGGCCAATTGATTTTTTTCGCGGTTCCATTCTATCGTTCTATAATGCGAATTCTTGCGGTAATCTTTATAGCTTCCTTTCCAACTCCAAATGCCGTCTTTATCCTCGGATTTTATTATCTCGGTAACTTGAAGCCAGTTTCCATATAAAAACCGGCTTATTTTAGGCATTTGTTCGTGAGAGTCAAACTGAACAGTATTGTGCATTGTTACTGATTTGAATTTATCAGTTTCCGCTCCGGCGTTGTAAGAATACGAACCACTGTCGCAAAAGAGGTTTTCACCATTATACCAAACATCCAAATGAAAGGCATCACAGGTTGCAAACCGATATCTTTGGTTGGGTAGTTTTAAAAAAACTTTTAAAACGCCATCATTCAAAATCACTATTTCTTCATCTAGTCCTTCAAGGATGGGTTGCTGTACTTGATATAATTTAAACCGATTGTAATTTTCCGGATAGCGCCAAAATAAAACTTCATTTGCTACATCGTTGTCAAAAGCCCTTTGTTTGTTCAAGACACCAAAAAACAATTGGGTTGATGGCCTAAAATCGCGGTAACCGCAATTATGAAGGGTTTCAAACATCGCTCCGTCGTTCGACCCGATGTTGGGTACTTCTCCGTTATGAGAAGCAATCATTTTATATTGCCACTCTCCCAGTTTTTGCAATCTGTTTTGAATGTTTTCTGGAAATGCAGGTTCGTTATAGCGTTCCATTGCATACAACACCCAACTCATGGTATCGACCACCACACGGTGATACGTTACAGAACGTTGCGCAAACGTGCCCTGTGGCGCGATGAGTTTATCGATACGATTTTCTAACAGCTTACGTCCTTTGTTTTTCCATTGCTTCAGGAGTGAAGCCTCCCACTGCGGTAGTTTTTGCTGTAACAGCCATGTTGAACCGATGTAGAGCCCGGCAGCCTCTGAGGTGCCGTGGTTGTTATCCTGAGCGATGGCATAGTGGATGTTGGCGGCAATCCGTTCCAAGTGTTCTGCAATCATTTGTTGCAGGGCAACTTGAGCCGTGGTATCTTGATTCAGAATTTGCGCCGTGGTAATCAACTTCATCACCCGAATGGCGGTTTCCTGCCCGCATTTCCAGTTTGGACCTTGATTATTCGGATTGTGTTTCGACCAGTCAATCAGCCAGTAATTGATGGCCTCCAAATAATTCTCGTACCCGGTTACCCGATAGGCACGCGCTAGGTCAGTGAGCCAGTCGAAACGGGAAAGCTCCCAAAGGATTTTGACATCACCGGTATTTAGATCAAAATCGCTGATTTCTGTCCAATGTTTATGGGGAATATTAAGCACGGAATCATCAAAAGGATTTTTAAACCAATTGGGCGGATTGCCCACTTGAAAGTTATGGTAGCGAAACCAAGTTAAGTTACCTTTTAAAATTTGATCGGCTTTTTCTATAGTTTTAGTTTTCCAAGCTTCAGGATAGTTGGTAAGCGGTGTAGTTTCTTTAAAAAACAAACCTTCAACAGCTTTTCCTAATGGAAATTTGTTTTTTCGCCAACCCATTTTTAAAGATACCCGATACCAAACCACATAGGCTACGTTACGGAAGCCGAGTTTGGGAAGGATGGGGAGTAAAAGGAGGAGTTTTTTGAACAAAATATTTGATGTTATTTTACGCTAACCCAGGCTTTTGATTTTAAGCTTTCAATAGCAGCAAAACTCGCTTGGGTCGTATTTACCAAGTTGTCAAATGGAATTAACGCATCCCCTTTATTATCAATTTGTGATACCAACTGCGCAAACTGAGCGGCGTGCCCTTTATCCATCTTAGCTTTCATTTTGCTAAAGCCTTTAAAACCATAGCCGGTGAGGATTCTCCAGTTATCCATCACCAATGTTCGTTCTTGTGAATACACTTCTATGCGTTCTTTACTGTAGGATTTACTGCCATTGGCAAAATAATTCACCACACCTGTTGACCCGTTTTCATATTTCAGTAGTATGCTGGCGTTATCTGTATTCTCTTGTGGATTGACACCCATCGCATTCATGCAAACATCGGTTACTTTTGAACCCGTCAAGAAAGAAATCAAATCAATAAAATGGCAGGCTTCGCCAATGATTCTACCGCCGCCAACTTTAAGGTCGTGTACCCAAATATTGGACGGAATCATTCCGGCATTCATCGTAGCGATAACGTTGATTGGCGTATTGGCATTGCCCAATAGTGTTTTCATTTTTGTTGCAAAAGGAGAGAACCGCCTGTTGAAACCGACTGTAATCACACAAGTGCTTTTTTGATAGGCCTCGATAATGCTATTTAATTCCTCGTGATTGAGCGCCAATGGCTTTTCTACAAATACATTTTTATGAGCCCCCAATGCTTTGACAATCATAGTTGCATGCAGGTTGTGGCGAGTGGTAATCAGCACGGTGTTTACGGCATCATCTCCTAAAACAGCATCCATGGACGTGGCACTTTTCGCTATGTTAAACTTTTGTGCCAATGCTGTGCCAGAAACCCCACCGCTGCTCACGATACTAATCAGATTAGCTTTGGTTTTACTGAGTGCGGGCAGCATGGTCATTTTTGTAAAGTTTCCGGCACCCACTATTGCCAAGCCATTGTTTGTTTTTGTGTTTGTGTTGCTATGCAGTGTAATTTGGTTGCTATAGGTAGCATCATTGTAAGACAGTATTGAGGCAATCGCTTTTGTTGAACCGATTTCGCCATAAATCTTTTGATAGTCTTGCAGCGGCACTACTTCTGTAATCAGAGGTTTTACTTGAATAGTGCCGGTGCTGATGGCGTGGAGCACGGCTTCAAAATTGCGCTGCTCTGTCCAGCGCACAAAAGGCAAAGGATAATCTTGCCCCTTTTGTTCGTAGGCATCGTCATAACGGCCCGGCCCATAAGAACAAGACACCTGAAAGCTCAGTTCTTTTTCGTAGAATTCGGCGCGGCTCAGATTCAGGCCAATGACACCCACCAAGATGATTCTGCCCCGCTTGCGGCTCATTTGTGCGGCTTGGGAAATCACATCATGTGATTTTGTCGATGCCGTAATGATGACCCCATCTGCCCCAACACCCCGGGTTTTATCCATCACGGTTTTCACCGGGTCGTCTCCGGAAGCCGGATTGATGGTATGAATGCCCCATTGTTTGGCAAGGTCGAGTTTAGACTGGTCAAAATCTATCCCAATTACATTGCAGCCATTGGCCTTGAGCAGTTGTGCTGTTAGCAAACCGATGAGCCCTAATCCGGTGACCACAATGGTTTCGCCGAGGTTTGGCTTGAGCAGCCGAATACCTTGCAGGCCGATGGAGCCGATGACGGTAAAAGCGGCTTCTTCGTCGCTAATATTTTCTGATACTTTAGCGACAAGGTTTTTGGGTACGCATACAAACTCGGCATGTTGACCATTGGAGGCCACGCGGTCTCCTGTTTGAAATTCTGATACGCCTTCACCTATGGCGATGACTTTGCCCACGTTGCAATATCCAAGTGGTAGCGGTTCACCGAGTTTGTTGAATACGGCTTCGAGCGTGGGCAACAAACCTTCGGTTTTGATTTTGTCGAGTACTTGCTTGACTTTGTCGGGCTGCTGGCGGGCTTTGGAAATCAGGTTTGACTTGCCAAACTCCACGAGCATGCGCTCTGTGCCGAGCGACACCAAACTACGGGTGGTTTGAATGAGTACCTGCCCGCGCTTCACCTCTGGTGCGGGGACTTCTTCTAATAGGGTGGCTCCTGTTTTAAAGGATTGGATGATTTGCTTCATCTTATATATTTTTATGGCTAAAGATTATCTTTCATCAAAAAATCCGTAATATACAGATGTTTTATGCCTTCTATGGAGTCTTTCCAAAATTCATCCATAGTGATGATATATTTGGGGAATTGGTCATTAATGGACAGTAAATTCCCGAATTCTCGTTTTACCGTTTGCTCATTTTCCAATTTATAAGCCACTTGTACATAAATTTTTTTTCCGTTTATTTCCGCCACAAAATCAATTTCGTTGTTTTCCAATTTCCCTACAAAAACCTTGTATCCTCTTCTTGTCAATTCTAAAAACACGATGTTTTCCAGAATTCCCCCGATCATTCTATCGCGATTTCCCATAGTGGCATAGATCAAAGAGATGTCACTCACGTAAAATTTTTCTTGTGTTTTAAGAATTTCTTTTCCTTTGATATCGTAACGTGGCACACGATACAAAATAAAAGCTCCGACCAATGCATTGAGGTAGTTGTAAACGGTATTGATGTCAATTTTTCGCTGTTGACTCTTGAAGAAATCGGCTACATTTTTACCTGAAAAGGTAATGCCAATATTTTCAAAAGCATATTTAATCACCCGTTCTAGCAACTCCACATCTCTAATTTTGTAGCGCTGTACCGTATCTCTTAATATAACGGAAGAGTAGATGTCGTAAACCATTTTATAAGCCGATTCTTCGGGATAATCTGCGGTATGCACTACAGGAAAGCCGCCTTTTCGCAAATAATGCAAAAAAAGATTTACGCTGTTTTGTGCTTCAGAAAAATAATGTTTTCTGAAATCCAGAAATTCACGGTATGACAAGGTGTAAACAGGAATTTCCACATACCTTCCTGACAGATAAGTAGCCAATTCGGAAGACAACAAATGAGAATTGGAGCCGGTAAGATAGATATCCACCTCAAAATCAACCAAAAAAGAGTTAACCGATTTTTCCCAATTTTCTACTTCCTGGATTTCGTCTAAAAGCAGGTAATACTTCTGCTTTGTTTTTATTTGCTGGCTAATATATTGATGCAACTTTAGGGCTTCTAAAATATCAGCATACGCAAAGCTTTCAAAATTGATGGAAATAATCTGCTCTTCTTGAACACCTCTTTCCAACAGTTCTTCTTTGAGCAACCGCAGTACGGTAGATTTACCGGAACGCCTGATACCGGTAATGATCTTTATGGGTGGTTTGCCTATAAAGGGTTTGATGGCTTCGATATAACTTGGGCGTAAAATCATTCTTTAGGGTTATAACCACAAAAATAAATGTTATAATTTAATTTTTAGGGTTATGCCCATAAAAACTTTCGAGAAGTTTCTGTCAAGACTTGCCCGCGCTTTACTTTTGGTGTCGGGACTTCTTCTAATAGGGTGGCTTCTGTTTTAAAGGATTGGATGATTTGGTTCATGGGGACTTAAAGATTTTCTCGTATTGTTCTTCAAGTATTTTTCCTTGTGTCTCTGAATTGAAAATATTTTCAATTTTATTCCTACCGTTTTGAGCTTTTTGAACAGCAATTTGAGGGTTTTTTAATATTTCTAGGATTGTATCTACAATTTTTTCAATCAGACTGTCATCTGATTCAATAAGATACCCGCAATTGGTTAAAACATCTTCTAAAAAGCCAGCGTTTGATGAAATAAT
>CAZOXS010000412.1:0-6540 GCA_964583785.1 uncultured Victivallales bacterium | reverse complement strand
GTGGCGCTCGATATACTGATGTGGTGTCATATTTTTACCTATTTCGGTTCACGACTACGGCGACGACTACGGGCGACGATATTATCCCCCCGTAATCCGTAGTCGTCGCCGTAGTCGTAATCCGGTCCCCCACTCCTGTTTCCAAGCATAAGCATGTAGGTCGTGGCGCCATCCCCCGACCGCCGACCAAAAGTCGCCTGGTAGCTAACAAACCGCTGCCCGGCAGCCAACGCTGCTTATGCTCGGCAGGACGGGCGAGGGCGCCCGTCCTACTTTTGCTTCATTTCCAAATAGCTACTCATCCTTGCTGCGGATCACCAGCAACAGCAGATGGATCAGCTGCTCAAGCGTCTGTCCATCAAGAGTCTCTGCCAGAATCTGCGGCTTGATTCTTTCCAGCGCGTCCGACGGGGATTGCCCGTCAAAAACGGCCGCGCAGGCTCGCTTTGTCTCATCGCCATCATCGCGCGCTTCCAGTGCCGCGCAATCCTGTTGAAGCACGCCCAAGGCACGCGCCATCTCCTGCCGCCGCAGATCCTCGCGGTAATAGCGTTCGGCCTCCCCGTTGAACGTGTCGCCGGTGCAAGCGTGTGCCGCACGACGATTGAGACGCGACAGGATGGCAGCGGACAGGCGGTTGGCGGCAGCGGACGGATGGCGCGGGACCAGCCTCGCCTCCAACTCATCAAGCGCGGTGCCGGCCTTGAGGTCGCGGATGAGATCCGCCCCGTCCGCACGCAAGGTCTGCAACAGCGCTTGCCGGTAATCGTCCAGTTTAACACGGATCGAGCCCGGATAGCGACGACTCGGACGGGTCCGGGCGGTCCGTTCAAGCAAGCGCTGCATGAAGCGATCGTCCGAGTCGCGCCGGACGTAGAAGGTGGGTATCCCGGCAGCGGCCCCGAAAAAGATCTGGCGGCGCTCGCTCTCGGCCTGGGGGGTGTCGGGGATGTCGGCGTGCGAGACGTCACCACGCGCGATATAGCGATACGCCAGGGCTGTGATCAGTACCTGCACACAGACAGCGGCAGGCATATCACCCAGCGTATCGGCGAACTGACTGTAGTAGCGGGCTTCAAAGCCACAGAAACCCATCGAGGCAAAATCGCGCAGCCGCCACAGCCGGTAGACCGGCATGCGGTGGTCGTACACGCCCTGGTCCACCAGGTCTTCCAGCAGTCTGGCATCGTTGCCAAGATTGCCATCCAGCCCCGGACACTGGCTGGTACTCAACAGCGCCACCGGATAATCCAGCACCCGGAAATCGGGCACGAAATCGCCTTTGAAGCGCAGCAGTCGGCTGATCCCGCGATCCAGCCACGGCGGCCCGAACGGGGTCAACGCCCGCCCCAGGATCTTGAAGCGACCTTTCTTTTTCCAGCGCCGCCAGAGCATGCGCAGGCGCGTGCCGTCGAGCTCGTGCGGCAGGAACCCCAGGATCCTCTCCGGATGGAAGTCGACAAAGTCCAGCTTGAACGGAGAGGCACTGAACGTGCCCACGAACAAAGGCAGGAAATACTCCACGATTTTCGTGACGAGATCACCGACCTGCTTCTCATCCGCCGCCTTGAACTCGCAGGCCGGATCCGCCATCCATTGCGAGAGCAGCCGACTGCCAATGCTGATGTGGATGCCGTTGTTGGCCAGTCCGGTATTCGACAGGGTGGGCAACACGACGAGGTTGTTCTGGATAATTCCCGCCTCACGCATCTTGAGCACGGCATTGAGCTGGCTGCGCGACAGAACCTCATGACACAACCGCATATAGCGATGCTTGCCCTCGCCATCGTTCCAGCCGGAAAGACAGGGACTCATGAACAGGTCGCGGTAGAACGCATCGGAAACCAATTCATTGAGGCGCTTCTGGCGCACTGGCGGATGCGGGGAGGCATAGACAATCACCCGCTGACCGTGGTCCGCCAGCCCCATGGCGGTGTTGGCATAAGCCGCCAGCAACTGCGTCAGCAGGAACCGCCGCGCGGTCTCCCGTGCCACGCCGACGCCAGGTGCCCCGTCAGCGTCCAGCGGGACCGGGTAGAACGAGCAGATCTCGGGAGACGTATTGTCGTTGAGAAAGCAGGACTGGATCCGGATCGCGTAATCCCGCACCGCAGCGGAACCGTTATGTGCCGCCTGGAGCAAGGCCAGCTTGAGCAGGTAGCTGACCGGCACGCGCAACAGGCGTTCACCATCCTGCTCAATCATGAACCGCCCGGCATCCGAGCGCAGCGGTCCTTGCGGGGCCTGCTTGTCGGCGAGCAGGTCACGCTGCAGGCAGGCACGTGCCAATGGATTCATCAGTGCCTCGGGCAAGCGAACCCAACTGTTTTCCCATACCTTTTCCGTATTCTGTTCAAGCCAGGCATCCAGATCGAGCAACCGGCGGCGAGGGACGTCACCGGAACGGGCGCGATCAACCAGGTTGCGGTAGTGACTGGATTGCCGGATCGTCTGCACCAAGTCGATATCGGCGGCGTCGCCACAGACGCAGACCTGCCACTCATTCTCGACACCAACCGTCACATCCCCCGCACGGAAGAGCGCGGGATCAGCCAGCAGGTTCAGGATCGTTTGCGGTATTGAGGACATCGGATTAGGGCTCAACCGTGATACCCGGCGCTTACGGGCACCGGTGAAGGATCAAAACGCGTATAACTTTCACCCTACCCTGTTAGCATCGCATTAGCAGACCGTTAGAACCAGGGCTTGGCTGATCTTGCAGTCTTCGACGCGCTGGTATACATTCATCAGCATGTATTTAATCTTCTTTCGTCTATTATCCGTGTTCCTGATGATCGGGATTGGCTGGATTGCGCGGCAGCGGCAGATGATCGAGGCGGATTCCACGCGCAGCCTATCGCGATTGCTGACCAACTTCTTTTATCCGGCACTGATCTTCACGAGCATGCTGCGCAACTTCGACACCGGCGGGCTGGCGGCGCACTGGACGCTCCCCGTCGGCGGCTTCCTGATCATGCTGCTGGGATTCGGGATTGGCCTGCTGGCAGAACGACTGCTGGTCGATCCGCACAGCCGGCAGGGGCACGCCTTCCTTTTCCAATGCACGGTCAACAACTACTCGTTCCTGCCGATGCCGCTGGCGTTGATGCTCTGGGGCGAGGCCGGGGTGGCCGGGTTGATCTTCTCGACACTGGGGCCGGAGGTCGCGGTCTGGACACTGGGTGTATACGCGTTCTCGGGACGCCAGTTGCGGCGGGATAGCCTGCGCCATCTGGTGAATGCGCCATTACTGACCATGATCGCCGCGCTTGCCCTCATCCTCTTGCGTGACGGATTACCGACCAGGGCCGTGTCCTTTCTCGCGATGCCGACCGTACAGGCATCAAGCGAGGCCATCATGGCCGCGCTCACGCTCATCGGCGGGGCCACGATCCCGATCGCAATGATCGTGGCAGGCAGCCGGATGGCGGGGTTGCGGGGGCATCACCTGTTCAGCCGGCTCCAGGTTTCCGTGGGTGCCCTGCGGTTGCTCCTGATACCGGCGGCCGCCATCCTCCTGATGCACATGCTGCCCCTGACGGCGGACGTCGAGCGGATCCTCTGTCTGGTGGCGGTCATGCCATCCGCCATCACCAGCGTGGTACTGAGCGAGATCTACCGGGCCGACAGCGAGTTCGCGGCCTCCAGCGTGCTGGTCACCCATCTTTTCAGCCTGCTGACCATCCCGCTATGGCTGGCACTGCTGGCACGGCTGTCCTCGTCATTCCTGTAAGAAACCAGATAATTTCTGCCGCAGACGGAAAAACCTTGCACAATTTCCCCGCGTGCGGACAGCTAGTAGAATCCTAACCGGATCCTTGCGCGCCCCTAACCCGGAAACGTTTGACTATGCTTCCATGAAAGAGATAAACGCTGATCAACAGCATACCTGCAAGGGGTGCGGCAAGGCATCCGCCAAGGCAGTGCAACGCGGTGCCCGCTGCGACCTCCATATCCACAGCAAGTATTCCGACCGGCCTTCCGAGTGGTTCCTGCGCCGCATCGGGGCACCGGAAAGCTTCATAGAACCAGCGGAGATCTACCGCCGCTGCCGGGAACAAGGGATGGACTATGTCACGATCTCGGATCACAACTGCATCCGCGGGGCACTTGAGATCGCTGATCTGCCGGGCGTATTCATCTCGTCGGAACTGACCACCTACTTTCCCGAGAACCGCTGCAAGATCCATTGCCTGGTCAGCGGCATCACCGCCGGGCAATTCGAAGACATGCAGGCCATCCGCGAAAACATCTACGATTTGCGCGCCTATATGCTGGAGAACCGGATCATCCACAGCATCGCGCATCCCCTGTTCCGCGTGAATGACCGCCTGACCGTGGACCTCGTCGAGAAACTGATGGTCCTGTTCAACCGCTTCGAGGGAATCAACGGCTCGCGTTTCCCGCGCGCCTGCGCTGTCGCCAACGCCATTTTCAGCACCCTTGACCGCGACATGATCGAACGGCTGGCGGACAAGCACGGGCTTGAGCCGGATGGCACCACCCCTTGGCAGAAATGCTTCACCGGCGGGAGTGACGACCATGGCGGACTGTATGCCGCCCAGGCATTCACCGAGACACCGTCTGCCGCCACTGTGTTCGATTACCTCGAACATTTGCGGTCCGGACGGCATACCCCCGGCGGCCAAGGCGGCTCCAGCCTGCAACTGGCCCACAGCTTGGTGCACATCGCACAAGCGTACCTGCGGGAGCGCCTTGCCGGTCGTGCAGGCAGCAACAACCTGATGGCAATGCTGCTGCAGAACCTCTCCGGCGAACCTAGGAAACCGGATTCAGACGCCTCCCCGAAAAGCGCCGTGCGGCGTTTTCTCGAGCCGATGGTCAGACGGCACCGTCTCAAACAATTCTCGGAAACCGAACGTCTGCTGATCGAGGATTTCATGGCCATTGCCAGGCAGGAAGGCGGGGAAAAGCCCGGCACACAAACGCATGATTCCCGCTTCGAGATGGTGGCCCGCCTGGCGCACCAGCTCACCTTTCTTTTCATGAACCGCTGCGTCCAGAAAATGAAAAGCGGAGATCTGATGGGCTCGATCCAGTCACTCGCCTCGATGGGACCGGTGATGCTTGGCGTCATGCCCTACTTCGCGGCCTTTTCAACCCAGCACAAGGACAACGCCTTCCTGCGCGATCTCTGCGATTGCTATCCGGCAGGCAAGCCCGCGCTCAGCGGCCGCGGCGGCAAGGCCTGGATCACCGACACATTCTACGAGGTCAACGGGGTCGCCAAGACCATCCACAAGCTGGCCGGACTCTCGCACGCAGACGGTCGCCCGATCACCGTATTGACCTCGATCGAGAATGCCGGCAACTGCGACTTCCCGGCGGTTAACTTCCCGCCACAGGGGACATTCACCCTACCGGAATATCCCGAAATCCGGCTTGCATTACCGCCCGTACTCGACATCATCCGCCACATCGAGGAGCATGACTACGACTCGCTGATCATCTCCACCCCCGGCCCGATGGGACTTACCGGCCTACTGGCTGCACGCATCCTGAACCTGCCCGTGCGCGGCATCTACCATACCGATTTCCCCCACTACGTCGAGAACTGGACGGATGATGCCTCCATGGGCGAGCTGGCCAAACAGTTTATGCGCTGGTTCTACCGCAACATGGAAACCATCTACGCGCCCACCCGCGCCTATGCCGACATCCTGGCCGACATGGGCTTCCGGCAGGACCAACTGGCCGTATTGCCGCGCGGCGTCGACCTCGAGGACTTCAACCCATCCTTCCGGCAGGAGGGTTTCTGGCAGGCGCATGGCCTCGGCAAGGCGGCGTTCACCTTCGTCTATGTCGGGCGCGTCTCCTCAGAGAAGAACATCGAGATACTGCTCGACGCCCATCGACTGCTCGTGGCGGATGGTCTCGACATCGCCCTGGCGGTCGTCGGCGACGGGCCGGAGCGGGAACGGCTACAGGGAAAATATACATCCGACGGCAAGCTCGCCTTTACCGGCTACCTGCACGGCACGGAACTGGCAAGTGCCTACGCCAGTGCCGATGCCTTGGCCTTCCCGAGCATTAGTGACACCTTCGGTAACGTCGTGCTTGAGGCGCACGCCTCCGGCATTCCCGCTGTCGTGTCCGACAAGGGCGGTCCGCAGGAAATCGTCCAGGCGCACGGCAGCGGCCTCGTTGCCGACGCCAGCCACGCATCCGGCTTCGCCGCCACCATGCTAGCACTCGTCCAGGACCGGCAGGCTTACGACCACTACCGCCAAGCCGCCCTCGAATCCGCCAAGGCCGCCCGCTGGGAAGCCGTGCTGGAACGACTCTGAAGAAAACTACAGAACCAATGAGGCGTTCAAGACCTGTTTTTGCCGGTTCCCGACACCGACTTCCGCGATTATCTCGCTGAAGTGGACGATTTGGCTCGATTTACCCCGGAAATCATTACGGCAAGACAATCAGTATCAGCGGGGCCAAAGGCAAGAAATTAACTGCGTCGGAAGACTGGGACAGCGAGGAATACAAAGATGCCCGACGCTGCCGCTCGGCCGTCGAGTCGCT
>CAZOXS010000411.1:0-3200 GCA_964583785.1 uncultured Victivallales bacterium | reverse complement strand
GAACCCCTGAACACTGAACACTTACAACGCTTGGAATTGGCGATACGCCATGCTACATTATCGACTCATTTACTCAAACAATTTGCGATTAAGGAGCTAATTAGCGCATTTGCAGGTTACGGTGGAGCTGGAGTTGCAGGCGTACCGGTAAGGCGTCCTCGAGAACCCAGGCCGCCAGGTCCTCCGCCCGGAATCCCGCCGCCGCCACCGGACTGAAATGCACCGCCGCCGCCCGCCAGACGGCGTCGTGCGCCCGCACAAACCGGCAGGCCCAGTCGTAATCCGCCCGGCTGGCGATCACGAACTTCAGCTCGTCGCGCGGCCGTAGCCGCTCGAGATTGGCCAGATCAAATGACGCCCCTTCCCCGCTCTCCGGGCATTTGACGTCCACGATCGCCACGACATCGTCGGGAATGCAGCCTATATCCAGCGAGCCGTTGGTCTCCACCAGCACGGTTTTGGCCGGAATCCGCGCCAATCCCTGTAGCAGCTGCGGCGTGGCCGCCTGTAGCAGCGGCTCGCCTCCGGTCATCTCGATCAGCGGCACCCGTGCGGCCTGGGCCTCCGCCAGCAGCAAGGCAACCGGAACCGTACGCCCCTGCCCCTCGAACGCATAGCGCGAATCGCAGTAGCTACAGCGCAGGTTACACCCCGCCAGCCGGATGAAGAAACAGCCCATGCCGGCATAGCTAGACTCTCCCTGCAACGATGTAAATAGTTCACAAATTTCAAGTGTCTCTTCCGTCATGCCGGAAACCCTACCTCGCCAGCCATGTCTTGGCGAGTCGATTCCGTTCGCCACAGCCCCATTTTTAAGTTGTATTTGCTGGGTAACAATGTGGTAGGGTGAGACCCTTGATTGTCTAACTTCAAACTCACCAAGGCTGGGTCATGTATATCTGGATCTCGTTTTTTATTGTCTCACTGATGCTGCTGGGCGCCAGCCTGGTGTGTTTCCTTGACCACCGTCGCCGTCGGAATGCATCCTTCACACAGGGGATCTCGTTCATCATCCCCTGCTACAACGACGCCGGCACCATTGCGCAAACGGTAGGCAGCATTTTTGAATCCTGGCAGGGCGATCGCTTCGAGGTGATCGTGGCCAATGACGCCAGCACCGATCATTCCGCCGCCGAGTTGGAAAAGCTGAAGGCGCAATACCCCATCTGCGTCGAGCACAATCCGGCGAATATGGGGAAAGCGGAAACGCTCAACCGCACGGCCACGCTGGCGGCCCATGAGGTGATCGTCTTCGTGGATGCCGACACCAGCCTGAACGTGCGGGCCATCAACGACATGACGGCCCGCCTCGCGCACGATCCGCGACTGGGAGCGGTCAGTTGCCCCTACTGCCCGGCTAACTGCGGTTGGCTGCCCCGGCTGCAATCGATTGACTACAGCATGATCTCGCTGCTCCAGGGGGCCTACAACATCTTTTCCGGACTGGCGCTCTGGGGCGGCTGCATCGCCGTGCGCAAGGAGGCATTCGAGCAGGCGGGCTGCTTCTCGCTTTCGGCAATCACCGAGGATGTCAACCTGGCCTACACCCTCAACCGCGCCGGCTGGCGGGTCGAACAGAGCCTGATTCCCGTCGCCAGTCATGTGCCCGATTCCATCCGCACCTGGATCCGGCAGAAGATCCGCTGGACCGCCGGCGGATTCCAGTGCCTGGCACGCCACCCCGCCGTCTGGCTGCGCAATCCGCTACAGGTCGTCCTGATCACGCTGTATTCCCTGCTCTCGTTGAACGCCTTCGGTACGTTTATCAGGCAGACCGTGCAACTGGACCGGCTGTACGACCGTATCGCCCCACTGGCCAGCCTGATCCCCATCGGACAGCTGATTGACATGATTGAAGCGCAGATCGGGGCCTCCTTCGCCGGCGGCCTGCGCCTGATGATCTGCTTTACCCTGCTATCGACGGTCTATATCGTCCCGCTGATCTCAAAATGGCGTGACAGTGCCCTGCTGCTGCTGATCGTGCCCTTCTCGTTGATCTACTTCCCGCTCTACACCATGATTTCGATTGCCGGCCTGATCTATTTCCTCACCCACGCCCGGCGCATCCAGCGCACCTTGCGCGCCTGGTAGCAGCGGCCTACCCGCGTGCCAGCGTGACCACCGATACGGAAACGGCCCCCGCCGCCTTCATGACGCGCGCGCACTCGTCCACGGTCGCTCCCGTGGTCATCACGTCATCGATCAAGAGCCAGCGGCGGCCGTCGATCCATTCCGGCAAAGCCGCGCGGAACGCGCCGCGGACGTTGCGCTTGCGCTCCTCGGCATCCAGCCGCGTCTGGGTGCGCGTGAAGCGCAGCCGTTCGAGCGCCCGGTACGCAACCGGCACCTCCAGTTGCCGCCCCAGCACGACGGCCAGCAGACGGGCCTGGTTATACGACCGTTCACGTGCCTTGACCGGATGCAGCGGCACGCAGGCAATCGCATCAAACCGCTGATCGGCAAAATGCGCCCGCACACAACCGGCCAGCAGCAAACCGAGATCCGCACTCAGGTGGGTTGCCCGGTTATACTTGTAGCGATGTATGGCCTCGCGCATGGGACCACGGAATCGCAGAACGGAACGGGCGCGGTCGAACGCGGGTTGTGTCCGCTGACACCAGCTGCACGTGAACGCATGTTCAACCAGCCCGTCAACCGGATCGCCACAGCAGGCACATATCGGGTCGGCTATGTAATGCGCGCCGACAAGGCAGTCCCAGCACAAATGCCAGCCTCCGGGGTCGGCAGGGTGACCACAACCCTCGCAGCGACGCGGATAGCACACATCCAGCGCCGCCACCGCCCGCTCGCGTAGCCAGAGAAAGGCCGCACGTACGACAGCACTCGACGGGTATCCCTTCGCCGGACGCATCACATGAATTTGTTTGCACATGGAAATGCAGACACGATACACGCTTATTATTCCCATCACAACAATTTCCGCCCTTCTCCATTTCTGTTCAATGATTGAGGCTCTAGCAAAACAGGTTGATAACGATTAATGTAGCCCAGTTGCGCCGCAACTGAGGCAGCGGGGATGAGCTTGCGGTCACGCTCGATCCCACGCATATGGCCAACAACCGTCCGCTTACAACGCCGCAAGCCGCACTCGCGGCGCGAGTGGGCTACAGTACAAGATGGTGTGTGCCCGAGAATCACGATTTTCTTCCATCAGACGGCGCCAAAACCGTCACTCCCAC
>CAZOXS010000410.1:0-5268 GCA_964583785.1 uncultured Victivallales bacterium | reverse complement strand
AACCCACCCGGCGGTGGCTGCGTCACTGGGTATGCCTTATGTCGACATGGGAACGTTATAATATGATGACTGACAAACGTCACAGGTCGTTATCCGGGGTGTGTTTCGGGGGGCGTAGAGGGATGTGCCCGCGCCTGCTTTTGCTGATGGTGCTGTTGATGGCGGGGGGGCTCTCGGCCCAGGCCCAGGAGGAGGACGAACACTACGGTCCGCGTCCGTCCGCGGTGGCCACGTCGCGTGAGCACGATAAGGCAGCCAGGGCGGCCCATGCCGGCAACCCGGACGTACTGGTATTGCCGGGACTGGTGGCGAATCGCTCGACCCGGCAGGTGGAGGTTCTGGCGGAGAGTACGGGACTCGGGGCGGGAACGGAACTGGAGTTCCTGCTTGTCGACCAGGATAGCAGTCACGGTTACGAGGCCTTGCTCTGGTCGTATGCAAAACCCAGCGATGTGCACAAGGCACTTGAATTCATCGGGCTCAAGCCTGGTTCCCCCTATAACCCGGCAGTCCTGCGCTTCTGGGCTGATGGTGATCCGGTCAAACTGAGTGTCTCGGTCGATGGCGGCGTTCCTGTGCCGATCGAGGAAATGGTGCTGGATACGGAGACGGGGACCACGCTGCCGGAGGATGGCTTTGTCTTCACCGGCTCGATCAAAGTTCCGTCGCCAGACGGTAGCGGTGCGTCTGCCTATGCGGCGGATGTCTACGACCCGCGTTCGGTGGCGTCGATCTACAACGAGCCTGCTGCCGTGCTCGATGTGCCACGTCAGGCGGACAAGGGCGAATTATACGGGCGGCAAGTGGTCAATCCCGAGGCGGCACTCGCGCACGGGACGTTGTTGACGATCATGATGGAGCCGGGGGCGGTTGGTCGTGCGGTTGCTGCCCCATGTGTCGCTTTGTCCCTGTTGTATCCGGCCGCCGCGACCGGCGTGGTCTTTCGTCTTGAGGGGGCGGATGACAAGGTGCTGGCGGAGTCGTCCGAGCTGGTCCCGGTTCTCGAACAGCTGTCGGCTTTGCGCAAGGGGGAAGTTGCCCCGGTGTTGACGTTGGATCTTGCCGCCAGCCTGCCCCTTGGCGAGATCTTGAAACCGGCGGTTTCGCTGGCCATGATGGAGACGCTCGGGATGCTCCGCATACAGCCGCCGCCTGAAGGTCAGCTCTACTACCGCGCCTTTGTGCCGCAGAAGGAATGGATGCTGCCGGCGGGGCGTCCGTCCCAGCCATGGGAGCTGCATTTCCTCTCACGGGCGGCGGGTGGATTCACGGTCGCGATGGCCCTGAACGAGCCGGTCGGGTCCGGTACGGATCCGATCCCGTCGTTCCACCGGCGGGTGCTGCCCGTGGCGGATACTGCGGCCTTGCGCCGCCAGCTGGATGCCGACGCTCAGGCGCGTGTGGCGCAGGGGAAAGCACCGCGCCCGGGCGTGTTGCTTGTTTTCGCCCCGCCGTCACTGACGTATGGGCAGGCGTTGTCGTTTCTGGCATCCGTGCTCGGCACACACGGCACGATTTATATATTTGTACAGTAAGTTAGCCTCCAACGTCACAAGGTCGGTGGGCGACAGTTATGGATAATGGAAGGATGATGACAATGGAAGCGTTGGCGCGAAAGGTTGGGAGTGGGTTTGTCTGGCAGCGGGAGAACGAGCAGATCTGGGTGATACCGTGGGGCCGGAATGGCGTCCGTGTGCGGGTGACCCGGGAATCATCCTTCCGTGATCTGCCGCAGGGGCTGCTACCGGATCCGCCGACACCGTCTGATGTGACGGTCGCTGTCATGGATGGCGGGGCGACGCTTGTAAACGGCGCGATCACCTGCAACCTGACCATTCCCCGTTTGAGCCTGCTCTCTTTCTCGCGAACCTCGGACGGGACGGTGCTTTTGCAGGAACAGCGCAAAGGAACGGAAGAGCACTGGGCCCGCACGTTTGTTCCCGAGCGGGGAGCCTGGCATATCGAGCAGCGTTTCGTCGCCCACGATGACGAGAAGCTCTACGGCCTCGGTCAGCGCCAGCACGGTCATCTGGATCAGAAGGGCTGCATCCTGGATCTGATGCACCGCAATACCGAGGTCTCGATTCCTTTCATGGTCTCCAACAAGGGCTACGGCTTCCTTTGGAATAACCCCGGTATCGGGCGTGTGGCACTGGGACGCAACGACACTCGCTGGACGATGGATCAGGGCTACCAGATCGACTACTACGTGGTCATCGACGAGTCGCCCGCCGCCATTCTCCAGCGCTATGCCGAGGTCACGGGCACACCCTCCACGTTTCCCGACTGGGGAGCGGGCTTCTGGCAGTGCAAACTGCGCTACAAGACCCAGAAGGAACTACTTGAGGTGGCCCGCGAGTACCACCGGCGCAAGCTGCCCGTCTCGGTGATGGTGATCGACTTCCACCACTGGGCCAAGATGGGCGACTGGTGTTTTGATCCTGCTTGCTGGCCGGATCCCAAAGCCATGGTCGATGAGCTGGAATCCATGGGGATGAAGTGCATGGTTTCCGTCTGGCCGACGGTCAACGTGGCCTGTGCCAACTATGGCATGATGAAACAGCACGGGTTGTTGCTGCGCAATGAGCGCGGGGCCTCCTTCCAGAACGGGGATGCCCTCGATTCCTTTTACGACGCGACCCATCCGGCGGCACGCGAGTTCCTCTGGGAGAAAATCCAGGAAGGCTATGTCAAGCATGGTATCCGCTATTTCTGGCTGGACACCATGGAGCCCGAATTGATTCCGCTTGAGCTGGACAATACCCGTTTCCATCTTGGTACCGGTCGCGAGGTGGCCGGGATGTATCCGCATTGTCATTACCAGGCGTTTTATGAGGGGTTGAAGTCCGTTGGGGAGGAGGCCCCCATGATGCTGGGACGCTCGGCGTGGGTCGGCAGTCAGCGCGTGGGGGCGGCCGTCTGGTCGGCGGATATCCCTTCCACGTTCGACTCCTTGCGTCGGCAGATTGCGGGCGGGCTGAACATTGCCATGAGCGGTATTCCCTATTGGACGACCGATATCGGTGGTTTTCATGGCGGTGATATCTCGAGTCCGGACTTCCGCGAATTGCTGGTGCGTTGGTTCCAGTACGGTGTGTTCTGTCCGATCATGCGTCTGCATGGCGTCCGCAAGGACTCGGCCCCCCAACTCGGAGCCGACGAGGGCAAGGCCGACCCCAACCACCCGAGTGTGCCCAACGAGGTCTGGTCCTACGGTGAGGAGACCTGTGCCATCCTGAGCGACCAGATCCGGCTGCGCGACCGTTTGCGCCCGTACATCATGGCGCAGATGAAGGTGGCCGAGACCACCGGTGTGCCGCCGATGCGTCCGTTGTTTGTCGATTTTCCGGATGATGCCAAGGCGTGGGCCGTAGAGGATCAGTTCATGTTCGGCCCCGATGTGCTGGTCGCGCCGGTCGTCGAGCTCGGTGCCCGTTCGCGGCCGGTCTACCTGCCGGCCGGAACGGTCTGGCGCGATGCCTGGAGCGGGACGGAACATGCTGGCGGCACGTCTTTTGAGGCGGCAGCCCCGCTGGAGCGCATCCCCGTATTTGTGCGTGCAACCAGCGATTTAAAGCTTGCCGGGTAGGCGATGGCGCATTAGTCTTCCTTCCGCTTATCCGGGCGTGTGCTTACACGACCGAAGGCGGAGGAAGTTTTATGGCAGGAAAACGACGCATAGGGGTTGCCGTTAACGCGCATCATTTGCATGCCGAGGATCAGCAGTTGTACCGCGGTATTCGCAAATACAGTCAGCAACATGAAGGGTTTGATTGTGTGCTGGCACCCTTCGCCGCTGATGATCTGTGCCGGGCCGATCATGCTACCCGGCCTTATGATGGTCTGCTGGCCCAGGCCACCCGCGAGTTGGTTGATGAGGCCAGCCGGCTACAGATCCCGATTGTGGATGTCTGGCGCGATTCGCGTGTAACCGTGCCGATCTCCTGTGTCTTTCCTGATTTCCCCAAGGGAGGGCGCATGGCGGGCCAGCATCTGCTGGCGCGTGGGTTCGGCCATTTCGGTTATGTCGTCAATCAGAATCGCCAGTCGCAGATCACGATGTGTGATGCCTCCGTGATCAATGATGACTCGCTGGGATATGCGGCCTACCTGGAAGCGCGTGGCTTTGCCTGTGCGTCCTTTGTCGCACCAGCGGTGGTGGATGCCAGTGCCGAGGTCTGGCGGGCATGGTCGCGCGATATTCGTGAATGGCTCATGGCTCAGCCGAGACCGCTCGGGTTGTTTGTTCCCAGTGACCTGCTGTGTCGCTACATGGCCGACATTGCTCCGGAACTGGGACTGAAAATCCCGCACGATCTCGGGTTGATCTGTGCCGATAACGAGCCTAACTTTTGTCTGTTGACCGCGCCATCGCTGACGGCTATCGACATGGATTACAGCCAGGCCGGGTATGAGGCGGCCGCGTTGCTGGACCAAATGCTGGATGCGGGATACAAGCCGACAGGGCGGAAGATCATCCTTGTCGAGCCCCGCACGTTGCATGCCCGGCGTTCGACCGATGCGGTGGCGGTACAGGATCCACTGGTGGCGACCGCCATGCGCTTTGTCATGGATCATTCCTGCAACCCGATCGGCGTGCAGGATGTGGCACGGGCGGTCTCGGCCTCGCGGCGGACCGTCGAACGGCGTTTCCGCCAAATCCTCAACCGCAGCGTGACGCAGGAGATCATCCGTTGCCGGCTGGACCGGTTGAAATGGAAGCTCGCCGAGAGCGATGAGCCGATCAAGATGCTGGTGCAGGAGTCCGGTTTCAACAGCACCAGGGTTCTCTACGAGACGTTTGTCCGGGAGGAAGGGATTTCGCCATCGGCCTATCGTGCCAAACGCCGCTTCACGAGTTTGTAGGCGGGATGAAAGTATACGCCTTACTGGTCATGAGTATGCTGCTGTGGGGGGGCACGTGGGTGGCGGGCCGGATTGTCGCCCGCACGATCCCCCCTTGGGACGCGGCCTTTCTGCGCTTCCTGATGGGGTCGGTCTGCCTGGTGACGATGTGCCTCGCGAGCGGCGGGATTAAGTTGCTTGTGCCCAAGCGGCATCATCTGCTGCCGCTACTGCTGCTGGGGGCCACCGGCATCTTCGGGTACAGTACGTTGTTTTTCAGGGGGTTGAAGACGATCGAGGCCGGGCGAGCGGCCTTGATCGTGGGGTTCGCCCCATCGAGTATTGCACTGGCGTCGGCCGTCTTCCTGCGCGAACGCCTCTCCGCCATGGCGGTCGGTGGCATCCTGCTGGCTTTTGGCGGTG